>NZ_JBALNX010000002.1:68965-117077 GCF_036962035.1 Bacillus sp. JJ1773 | reverse complement strand
GTTTTGTATGTCATCAGAATAAAACACTAGCTATAAAGCATTCCTGACGCTCTTTTTTATGCTACTAGAAGAAAACGCTAGCTATGAAGCGTTCATGACGCTAGTTTTGTATGACACCAGAATAAAACACTAAATATGAACGTTCATGATCCGATTTTGACGGAGGTGAAATATACAATTAAAATCGTAGAAAAATCCACCTATTGGGAAGAAATGAAAAAGTAAAATATAGTATAATTAAAAATGTACTTTTTAGGAGAATTTTGTTAAGGGGGCGTTCATTATGACAATTATAAAATATTTGAGCATAAATCACTACTACATGGGGATAACGCCTAATTAAAAGGCTACTTAGGGTTTCCTCTAAATTTGGAAGGGGAAAAATAATGAAAACAAACAAAGTGAAAATTGTAGAAATAAATACGGATAACTGGTATGAATGCTGTAAATTAGAGGTATTTAAAGAACAAATTGAATATTTGGAGCCTAATGCAATTTCGATAGCACAGTCGAAGTTTGAACTTACTTTAAAACCATATGCCATTAATTTAGATGAAAAAGTAGTGGGGTTTTTAATGTTTAATTCTGTTCAGGAAGAACTTGATGGTTATTGGATTTATAGAATTATGGTGGATAAGGAACATCAAGGCATGGGTATTGCCAAAGCTGCAACTGAGTTAATGATTTCAGAGATGGCAAAATTGCCAAATGCGAAAAAAATTGTTGTAGGATATCATCCAGATAATATTGGAGCTCATAGTTTATATAAAAGCTTGGGATTTGTGGATCATGGTGATCGGTTCGGAAAAGAAATGGCCGTTATTAAATATGTTAATGAATAGAACAATTATCGAACAGCTCGGCTAAACATTACTTTTTTTAGCTAAATAGGGCTTTAAATCAATCTAAAAGGCCATCGGAAATATTATCCCGATGACCTTTATTTTTTCGAAAAATTGGTTTACTCGTAAACTAAATGCCAACAGGCTTTTTCTTATTCAAAAATTTAATAAAATCCATACAGGCTTTGGAAAGTGGGTGCGATTTCCTATAATACAACATAATATTTCGATATGAATGTTCATCATCAATTTTGTAAAAGAACAACTTATTTGTCTCTTCTAAGTACCGAGTCACACCAGCACGTACGAAAGTAATTCCTTTTCCATTACAAGCAATATAATAGGAAGTAAGTAACTGATCAAGGTACATAGATACTTTAGGAGTAAAGCCTGCCTTCCTGCACATTTTTAAGCTTCTCGTGTGCAAATCATTTCCCTTTTTCAATAATAAAAAATTTTCATCTTCAAATTCTTTTAGACTAACCTTAGCATATTTTTCACTTAAATATTGACCGCTAGCCACATCCTCGAAAGTTAGACGATACTTTCCTAATTTATTGTTAACTTCATAGAATGACGGAACAGCCAGCAAAATTTGTTCTTCCGCCCAAACAAAAGAATCAAAGATTTTAGGATCTCTTTTTTCAACATCTATAATAATATCAACAATTCCTGAACGCAGACACTTCATTAAATCATCTGCATTTGCCTCCATGAGATTCACTGTATAATCTGGATATTCTACTTTTAACTCTTGCACGATTGTTGGAAAAATATAAGCGCAAAAGAAGGAAGCACCCCCAATATTGATGGTCCCCCGATTATTATCCAATAAATTATTAAAATATGATCTCATTTCTTTCTCTATGCTCATGATTTTCTCTATTGATTCAATATAATATTCACCTGCTGCTGTTAATTGTACTGGATTACTGCTTCTGTCAAAAATAGGAAGTCCAATTTCGTCTTCTACCTTTTTAATCGCTGCACTAAGTGCTGGTTGCGAAATATATAATTCTTCAGCCGCTTTAGAAAAACTATTGTTTAAGTAGACCGCATAAACGTAATACATATTTTTTAGCATAATTACCCTTCTTCCTTGCTTGAGTATTTTCAGATGTTTATGTAAAAAGATCTTAATATTTCCAAATAGAGAGTTTTTGAGAATAAGATTCCCATACCCTGAATTTTTTCAAAGGTGATGGGGATTTAAACCAAATTCCCTGCGAGTATAAAGAAAAATATATATCGTTATTAACTTTTTCATATTGGAGTTAATGAGTAAGAATCACTTATGATTATAATATAAAAAGCCAATATAGAAAAATTAGGTAAATATAAAATATTCATAATCAAAATGAAGAGAGGGACGATCATGAATTTAGTAGAAGAGAAGTTTAAAAAACTTGGCGCTGAATATGCACCTGGACAAGAAGTGCGCCAAAGCACAAATGAGGTTGAACTGCGTGGAGAGAAAATTCCTGGTACGCCGGTTGATTTTTCGCACGGTGATGTAGACGCTTTTGAGCCAATTCCAGGCTCATTAGATGTGTTCATCGAAGGTGTTCATCTTGGTGGCAAACAGGCCTACACCGAGTATCGTGGAAGTAAAATGATCCGGGAGAATGTAGCTGAAAAGCTATCAGATTACACGGGGACAACGATTAACGCAGACCGGAATTTTATTATTACTCCAGGAACACAGGGGGCACTTTTCCTAGCAACGGGATCTACCATTTCTAGAGGAGATAGGGTTGCTATTGTAGTACCAGACTATTTTGCCAACCGAAAACTTGTCGAATACTTTGACGGTGAAATCGTTCCAATTCAGATGGACTATTTCAAAACAGACATTTCTGCAGGTTTGGATTTAACTCAGTTGGAGGACGCGTTTAAGGCAGGGGTTAAACTCTTTTTGTTCTCTAATCCCAATAATCCTACAGGAGTCATTTATTCAAAGGATGAAATTCGCAGGATTGCAGAACTTGCACAGGAGTATGGAGCAACAGTTATCGTGGATGAACTGTACTCACGTCAGATTTTTGAGGGACGGACCTATACGCACCTATGTGCGCAGAATATTGTAGATCCCGAAAATGTCATTACCATCATGGGGCCATCGAAAACAGAGTCGCTAAGCGGGTACAGGCTAGGTGTAGCATTCGGATCAGATAAAATAATTGACAGAATGGAAAAACTTCAGGCCATAGTATCTCTTCGTGCGGGCGGCTATAGCCAAGCAGTATTGAAATCTTGGTTTGCCGAGCCGGATGGATGGATGAGGGAACGTATTTACCAGCACCAGGCAATTCGTGATGATCTTCTTGCAAAATTGCGCGCTGCTGAAGGTTTTAAAGTGAGAGCCACGGAGGCAGGCAGCTACCTATTCCCAAGACTTCCTGAATTAGATGTTTCAATAAATGAATTTGTGAAGATACTTCGCCTCCAGGCTGCTGTTACCGTAACACCTGGTACAGAATTCGGCCCACAGTTCATCGACAGCTTCCGTATAAATTTTTCACAGAATCATAAAGCAGCAGTTGATGCAATTGAACGTATCATTAAGGTAGTGGAGGAGTATCGTAAATGAGTATGTTTGGAGAAAAAGCTAATCCAATTCCGCAGGGAAACTATGCTCCGGCATCACGGTTTGAAAACCTTATCTATACCGCTGGAATGACTCCAAGAAAAAATGGCGTACTGATTCAAATTGGAAAAGTTAGTGCTGAGCAGCCGATTGGGTTCTATCAAGAAGCAGTCAAGCAAGCAGCTGCAAATGCACTTACTGCCGCCAAGAATAGACTTTCGGAACGAGAACAACTAGAGCAAATACTCGCACTCAACGTTTACATTAATGCAGAAGAAACATTCGAAGCACATTCTAGCCTTGCAGACTTTGCTTCTGAGTATTTATACCAAGAATTAGGAAGCGTAGGCATAGGGAGCCGCGCTGCGATAGGTGTTGCATCATTGCCAGGCAATGCACCGGTTGAAATTCAATTAATTGCTGCTGTTTCTTCATGAAGATTTACTGGAAAAGCAATGATTAGTCACTAAGTAAATTGTTGAAAATTGAATCCAATAGCAGATAGAAGAAATAGCCTTTGCTTAACTAAGTGAAGGCTATTAAAAATGAAATACAGTATTACTGTTTTTAATAGGAAAAATTACCTTTTCATTAAAAGTCAATTATAATTACTTTAGGAAGTCATAATATTAAGGGTATTTTTACAAAATGATAGTATATGGGGGATCACCAATGCAAACAATCAAAAATGTATATTGTGTAGGAAGGAACTATGCGCTACATGCAAAAGAATTAAATAATGAAATTCCTAAATTTCCTTTTCTATTTGGAAAGACTACACATGCTGTGGCTTATGCCAATGGTCAGGAAATCGTGTTACCAGCAAACCGTGGCTCCATTCATTTTGAAGTGGAATTAGTCATTCGAATCGGCAAACCTTACGAAAAAGGAGCTACAGTTGACGACCTTGTAGACAGCATGGCTGTTGGGATTGACTTTACTTTACGCGATGTTCAAAGCGAATTAAAGAAAAAAGGACATCCATGGCTATTAGCAAAGAGCTTCCCTAACTCAGCAATATTAAGCGAATTCATCAAGTTTCCTGGTGTGAACGAATGTAAAAGCAAAGAGTTTTCTCTATTAAAGAATGGAGAAAAGGTTCAGATCGGTAATATAAAGGACATGATTTTTGATATGCAAACATTAATAGATTACACAGCCTTACATTTTGGCCTTGATGAAGGCGATATTCTTTTTACAGGCACTCCTGAAGGGGTTGGACCCATATCGGACGGGGATCAACTTGCACTACTATGGGGGGAACAAGTTCTTGGAAGTTGTTCGATAAAGCTTGGTTAGATTAATTAATAATGATGGACACACTAACAGGAAAATAGCTTTTCAAAAATTAATTTGAAAAATCCGTTGCTATTTTTTGTAATCTATAATAATATGTATAAAAAATCCATTTACTTAAGCACGGATAAGGACATGAGCTACTTTTACGGTTTCCAGAGAGGGAAGGCTTGCTGAAATCTTCCTAACGCAGAAAAGTATCTTACCGCCTTTGAGCTGTATTGGGGAAACTAAGTATCCAATGCCGTCTATGCAACGTTACTGCACCAGAGCCATAAGGATCTTTTTTCTTATGGGAAATTGGGTGGAATCACGGGTATAACGCACTCGTCCCTTGCAATAGGGATGGGTGCGTTTTTTATTTTACAAATTAATAATTTTGCGATGAAGAGGACATGAATTATTTTTACGGCTTTCAGAGAGGGAAGGATAGCTGCGAACTTCCTAGCTTAGGAAAATAATTTACCGCCTTGAAGCTATATCGGTGAACTTTAGTAGCTGATATCGTCCATGCTGCGTTACAGCACCAGAGCCATAAGTGTTTTTTCTTATGGGAATTTGGGTGGAACCACGGGTATATAACGCACTCGTCCCTTGCGATAGGGATGAGTGCGTTTTTTTATTTTTAAAAAGGAGTGAATCAATATGAGTATTAAAGTTCAATTCCAAGATGGACAAATAAAGGAATTTTCAAATGGCATTACTGTGGGAGAAATTGCGGAGTCCATTAGTACAAGTTTGAGAAAAAATGCGGTTGCTGGGATGGTAGATGGACAGCTGGTGGATCTAAGCCACAAGTTAGAACAGGATGCTGAACTCTCCGTTTTAATGCTTGATTCGAAAGAAGGACTTCAAATTTTAAGACATTCCTCAGCACATGTGCTGGCTCAAACAGTTCAAAGAATATATGGAAAAGTCAAATTAGGGATAGGACCTGTAATTGAAGATGGATTTTACTATGACTTGAAATTGGAACACAGTTTGACTTCAAATGATTTACTTGAAATCGAAAAAGAGATGGAAAAAATCATTAACGAGAATTTAGAAATTATAAGAATGGAGGTTTCCTATGAAGAGGCTGAAAAGCTTTTTAAGGAAAAAGGAGAGCCATTCAAGCTAGAAATATTAAAGGCCATTCCGAAAGGGGAAAAAATCACTTTATATCAACAAGGAGAGTTTATTGATCTGTGCCGAGGCCCGCACCTTCCGTCTACTGGTTTTATTAAGTCTTTTAAATTAACTCGTGTATCGGGTGCGTATTGGCGAGGTAACAGTCAAAATGAGGTTCTCCAAAGAGTTTATGGTGTTGCCTTTAAAAAGAAGAAGGATTTAGATGAGTATTTACATTTCTTAGAAGAAGCGGCCAAACGAGATCATCGTAAGCTAGGAAAACAATTGGAGCTGTTCATGTTTTCCGATGAAGCGCCGGGAATGCCATTTTACTTGCCAAAAGGGCAGATTATTAGAAATGAATTAGAAAATTTTTCACGTAAGCTTCAAAGCAAGGCTTATTATGATGAGGTTCGTACTCCTTTTATGATGAATCAGCAGCTTTGGGAGAGATCGGGACACTGGGATCATTACCATGAGAATATGTATTTTTCCGAAGTCGATCAAACTAAGTTTGCGATGAAGCCAATGAACTGTCCTGGGCATATGCTCATATTTAAAAACAGTCTCTATTCTTATCGAGATTTGCCGATTCGATTGGCAGAGTTTGGGCAAGTTCACCGTCATGAGTACAGCGGTGCTTTAAATGGAATGCTGCGGGTGCGCACTTTTTGTCAGGATGATGCTCATATTTTTGTTCGTGAGGATCAGATTGAAAGTGAGATTAAGGAGGTATTTCAATTAGTAGACCAAGTGTATCGCACATTTGGCTTCGAGTATTCAGTGGAGCTTTCGACTCGCCCTGATAATTCAATGGGTGATGACAGCCTTTGGGAAATTTCTGAACGAGCATTAACAAATGTACTTGTGGATTTAGGGATCCACTATCACTTAAACGAGGGCGATGGTGCCTTCTATGGGCCAAAAATTGATTTTCACATAAAAGATGCCTTAAAACGAAGCCATCAATGTGCTACAATTCAGCTTGATTTTCAGATGCCGGAGAAATTTGATTTGAGTTATATCAATGAAAAAAATGAAAAGGTCCGCCCTGTGGTGATTCATCGAGCCATTTATGGATCTATCGACCGTTTCTTTGGGATATTAATCGAACACTTTGCAGGTGCATTCCCAGTTTGGCTGGCACCGACACAAGTTCAAATTATTCCTGTTTCACATGTTCACCTAGACTATTGTTTAGAAATTCAGGCAGAACTACGGAAATCTGGAGTCAGAGTGGGGATTGATAATCGTGATGAAAAGCTAGGATACAAAATAAGAGATGCGCAGATGCAGAAGATTCCATACATGCTCGTACTGGGAGACCAAGAGTCGAAAGAAAAAGCAGTAAATGTCAGAAAACACGGGTCTTCACAATCTCAAAATGTTTTATTCGAGGACTTTAAAGAGGAAATTTTACTGCAAATAAAGGACAGGAGTCTGTAGTACTAGGAATGATGATGGAGGAAACAAAGCTGCCCATTCTTTTGAAAACTTCCCATGACATTGCTCATGGATACCTTCGAACGATAAAAATATTGTTAAAGGTAGTCAAGATACGGTTATGACTCCATTTAACATGAAAAAAGGGAGTTCATAACTCCCTTTCAGCTTAAAAATACAGGTATAGGGGAGTTAAGAGACGTTTATAACTCCATTCATGTAGAAAAAAGGATCAGAAGGTAGTTAAGAGGCATTTATAACTCCCTTCGTGTAGAAAAAAGAAGCGGAAGGTAGTTAAGAGGCGTTCATAACTCCCTAAGTGTAGAAAAAAAGGAACAGAAGGTAGTTAAGAAGCGTTCATAAGTCCCTTCGTATAGAAAAAAAGAAGCAAAAGGTAGTTAAGAGGGATTCATAACTCCCTTCTGCATGAAAAAACAGATCCGGAGGTAACGGCGAATGGTAAAAGGCACTTATTTCCTTTTAGGAAAAAAACATTGAAACTTTAATAGATTTAAATACGTAAACCATTAAATAAAGTAAAAAGGAATTTAGCCAATGAACTTAACAAAAGAAAAAATAGAAGAGTTAATAATTAGTATTCACCATGTATTAACAAATCGTTTAAATTTGAAAGTTGATGAAATAAGTTTTTTAGCAAATGGTGTCATAAACGCTGTATTTCTTGTAAAAGAAAAGAATCTTGGGCAACTCGCAATAAGAACACCTTGGAGATCTGAAGAAAATATGATGGATAAACATTCGAGTGGTGTCATTTCATTAAAAAAAGAAGCTGCTATCTCTGAGCATTGTCACAAATATCATATACCCGTGCCAAAAGTGCATCAGCTACATTTAAGTGAAGACATAAATTTTCTAGCTTCTGAATTTGTACTAGGCGATGATCAAGAGATTTCTCCTTTCGAGATTGGCATACTTACATCCCAAATACATAAAGTCCCATTAGATGGACTATCCATAATAGATCAAAATGAACAAACATTATCTAGTATTATTGCTCATAGAATAACAGACCGTGCTCAATCTCTAAGTCAATTAATAAACAGGAATATCTTTATCCCTTCAACAGAAGAAATGGAAGCGATTTTAAATACTTCACAAACAAACAATTCCCTTCTGCATCTTGATGTAAGACCGCCCAATTTAATAGGGAAAAATGGCAAGATTCAAGCAATACTAGATTGGGATAATGCTTTTATCGGAGATCCAATTATGGAATTAATGAGAATTTCTGAATCACAGGAAATAGCAGAGAAAGAATTTTTAAAGGGATATAAGGATGTTGCGATTATTGAAAATACAAAGGAAATCATTCAATCCATCTATCGATTAGATACAGCTTTAATGCTTTCCATTTTGTTTATTTCATTTATTCAAGACTCTAAAAAAAGAGAACATTACCTCAAGCGTGTTAATGGACTTAGCCAAGAAATAAAAAAATATACTGGTTAAATTTAAGGGGGCAAAAATTGCCCCTTATTTAACCAATTTATATTATCTTGCAGCCCAAGCCTCAACCTCCACCTTGATTTCTGGCCGTGCTAAAGCTGAGACATATGCTAATGTTGTAGCGGGCGGTGATTGATTATGAAATCCACTCCATTTTTCCAAAAAGATTTCTCTATTAATACTTTCAGTGAACCAAAAATTCACTTTGAAAACATTGCTTACGTCTACACCTTCACTTTTTAAAATGGATTTAATATTTTCAAGTGCATTGGCAAACTGCGTTTCTATATCAGCTGGAAGGATCCCATGCTTATCATTTCCGAGTTGACCAGATAACACAATTATTTCAGCATCTCTAGGTACAACGGTTACATGATGATATTGAGCGATGGGGGGAGCAACATTATTAGGATTTGATTTTATTATATTCAAAACGGATTCTCCTTTTAACTTTTATATTTATGAAAGTTTTTTTAAAATTCCCATTAATAGATTATGCGAAAAGGAGGCAGTCTCATGGTGAAGGTCTTATTCAACATTGGTATAGTTTTTATGATCATTTCTGGTATTTCGCTCGGTGCATGGTCAAATGTACAAGATAGGAAAAGCTTTAATACCCTAAGCACTAGGTTTGGTCTTTATTCTGGTTTAGTAGGAATGGTTTTAATAGGCATTGCCTTGTTAGTTTATTACTTATCTGAATGAATGAGAAGGAAGTGATTGGTCAAATAAAGTTATGACGCTTAAAATAATAATCCCATAAAAGTCCTCTATCAGTCATCTCATAACCTAAAGCTTAATTTTAAGATAAACTCAAAATATAACTCTCCGCTGTATCATTTCGCAAAAAGGGGCTTGGTTCCTCTACACTGTATAGCTGCAAATAATGCATAGCTCTTGTGCAGGCAGTATAGAACAATCTACGCAAACTTTCATCGCCGTATACTTGCGCCGAAGCGTCATAAATGATAACGGCATCAAATTCGATGCCTTTGGCCAAATACGCCGGTACGACAACAACGCCTTGTTCATATTCAATTGAGCCGCTTTTCACGAGCTTGATTTCCTCGATGCTGTTCAGAGCCTCATAGGCAGCTGTGCTTTCTGCAGCGGATTTGCATATAATCGCGATCGTATGATACCGCTGCTCCTGTAATTCAGCAACTTTGGAGGCAATGCGGTGATGCAGTTCGTCATGATCGGACACTTGAGTCAGCACAGGCTTCTCGCCATCGCGATCAAAAGCAGTAATTCGTTCGCCGCCGGGCACCAGTTTGCGGGTAAATTCAACAATTGGTTTTGTGGATCTGTAGCTAAGGGTCAAGTTAATCGCATCCGTTTCATCCGGTCCGTATAATCCAGTAAGCGTATGAAAATCGGCCATTTCGCTGGCATGGGCGAATATTGCTTGGTTAAAGTCGCCAAGCACGGTCATTCTTGCCGAAGGAAATAATCGTTTCAAAAACTCGAACTGAAACGGAGAATAATCTTGAGCTTCGTCTACAAGCACGTGTTTGATAGCGGTATTCGTCTGAAAGCCTTGAATCAACTCCTTCAAAAGTAAAAACGGAGTAGCATCTTCGTAAAACAAGTTGCCTTCATCTAACATTTTCACGGTCGATAGGCAAATGTCCTCCCATTCTTCAGGTGTTTTGCCCGCAATCCACAGATTAATTCGAGTTGGATCAGTGAAAAGCTGCTTATATATTCCTGTTATATTGATAAATTGAAGCGATCGAATCCATTTGCGAATCGGCTTCAACTTCTTGCGAACAATCATACGCCCGAGTAATTCCTGCTCTCTATCATAATCATCAAAAGAGTCTTCACTAAACCCATGCTTTTTTTGTAAGTGGGAATATGCCTTTTGGTAATCCTCTTTGCTAAGCAACTCGACTTCTTCCTGTACCCATTGCTTTGTTATTTCGAGCTTTTCAGTTTCATCTATTTGCTCTAATAGCCACTCTTTCAACTTCGCAATCCTGTTATGAAAGCGAAGCGAGGTGTTGCTGCCATAAAATCTTTCTGAGATTTGTTTGGAAGAGATGAGTGGCTTTCCTTTAAATTTAATCCCTTTGAAGACCATTCCCGATAAGTCCAGCGACTGTCTGAATGTTTTAATTGTCTCAAAAAAACGGGTAGATGCCTTAAATCGAATACTCGAAGTCCTAATTCGATATGAAGGATCATCCGCCGCAGTCAACACATATTCTAATTGCTCGTAAGGACCCTCCACTTGAAAATCGTTGCCCAACCGATGATCTAAATATTCCTGAAATGTAACCTGCTGCATGTTTTCTTCACCTAGCTCTGGTAACACTCTGGAAACGTAATGGTTAAACATAGCGTTTGGCGAAAATAAAATAATTTGATCGGCTTTAAGCCAATCTCGATACTTATAGAGCAAGTATGCGATTCGCTGTAGGGCGGCCGATGTCTTACCGCTGCCAGCGGCCCCTTGAACAATAAGAAGCCGTCCATGGTCGTACCGGATAATTCGATTTTGCTCCTGTTGAATGGTGGCCACGATACTGTGCATATGTTTGTCTGTACTTTTTCCAAGCACTTGCTGTAAAATCTCGTCACCAATCGTAAGGCTCGTATCGAACATCGATTCGATAACACCATCCCGAATGATATATTGCCACTTTTGATCCAAGAAGCCGCGTATGACTCCTCCTGGTGTGACATACTCAGCCGGACCAGGCGGGAAATCGTAGTAAACACTCGAAATGGGTGCCCTCCAGTCGTAGATCAGGAAGTTCTCGCCGCTTGTATCTGTAAGTGTTGTGATGCCGATATAAATTTTTTCTGGTGTTGAAGTTCCTTCTTCAGTGATGTTGATCCGGCCAAAATAAGGGACACCCTCCATACGGCGCAGTACGGATAGTCGATTGAAGGCGTGCCTGTGGGTGCTTTGATTTACGGCCAAGTCTTGTGCCTGTTGTCTTAAGCCAATGATTGTCTCAAGATAATCGTCAAATGTATCTATATTTACTTTGACATCATCCCAAAAGTGCTTCCGAATATTAACTACTTCTTTTCGGCGCCGGCCAGTTTCGTTTTCCAGCTTATCGATTTGCTCGGTGATTGTTTCGATGACGCTATCTAATCGTTCCTGCTCCTGACGTAGTTCATTGTTCATACCAAGCACTCCTTTAGAAAAAATGAAATTAGAGTTGACAAATAGGGGAGTATATTGTAAAATTATAATTGGGATAGTTTGATTTCTTCCCTTTTATTTATGTNNATATTGAACAATTGACGGATCTTTGCTGTAAATTTATTTCAAGATAAATGAAAATTAATAATTCCTATGAATACGTGCTAAAAAGGAACCAGTTGAGCAAATAGCTTAGCTGGTTTTTTGTTTTTTGCATTTTTGAAATTCCTCTAATAAAGGTCTTTAGGAGCAAATCTTTCCTCCTAAAAGGATATGATTGTTATCAGAATATTAGGAATTAATACTCTTACCTCCTAATGATATTCCAACTATACTAAATTTACTAATAGTAATCTATTAAATAGGAGGTTCAAAAGTATGATGAATCGTAAAATACCAAAAGTTTTAGCAACGGTTTTAGCTGCTTCACTTGCTTTCAGTTCTGTTGGGTATGCTGCACCAGCTGAAGGCGAAAAAGGAAAATCCACGTATTCTCAAGATCAAAAAATAGTGGCAAGAGTGGATGCGGAACGTGCCATTGAACACATTAATTATTTATCAAAGGAAATTGGCACAAGACCAGGTGGTTTGGAAGCTGAGAAAAAATCTGCTGATTACATCGCAAAAACATTAAAAAGCTATGGATATGATGTAGAGTATCAATACTTCCCTGTTGCTGACCAATACATAGCGAATGTCGGATTTTCTGATGGTACAGTTTGGGAAATGGCTGCTGCACCAAATGGAGTCGTTAGTGATTCTGCTGTAAAAGCTGAAGTTGTATATGTTGAAGGAGGGCTTAATGCGGCGGATTTTTCCAATGTCAGTGGAAAAGTAGTTCTTGTGGCAAGAGCAGCTTCTACTGCTGATTACCGTGCACAAGTAGAAAATGCGGTTCAAGCTGGAGCAGCAGGTGTTATTCTTCAGAGCTTAGTAGGAAGCCGAGGAAATTACGGTCAGACGTTTAACCCAAGTTTGACAACTAAATATGATGTGCCAGTATTTGGGGCTGCATTTATCCAAGGGGAATGGCTGAAGGAACAGATGGAGAAAGGTGCAGTGGAAATTAGTTTAACCGCGAAGCATTATTCCAATCTCCAATCCGTGAACGTCATTGCGACAAAGGAAGCTAAATCTAAGGATCCAAATGTGAAAGAAGTCATTCTCGGTGCGCATCATGACAGCGTAGTTGGAGCGCCGGGTGCAAATGACAATGCTTCAGGTGTTGGCTTGATGCTTGAACTTGCTCGCGTTTATAAAGGGTATAATACGGATAAAACGCTGAAATTTATTGCCTTTGGTTCCGAAGAAAGAGGTTTGCTAGGTTCGAGATATTATGTACAGCAATTGACACAGGATCAAAGGGATCAAATTGAAGCTGTTTTTGTCCCTGATATGGTGGCAACCAATTATGATAAAGCAAATAATCTCTATGCGATGACGGTTGATGGAAGCACGAATATCGTTACAGATTCTACCGGTGAAGCAGGTGCTAGATTAGGAAATTCAGATATTCTTCCGGGTACGTTCGGATCTAGTGACCATGTGCCTTTCCATCAAGCAGGTATTCCCGCAGCCCTATTCATCTGGATGGGTATTGATAGCTGGAATCCGCTAGTATACCATATCGAAAAGGTTTACCACACACCTCAAGATACGATTGAGGATAATATCTCTGTTGAGAGAATGCAGTCTGCCTTAGACATTATTGGATCAGGACTTTTTGATGTTGTGAGGAAGAAAACTCCTGGAAATAATTAATAGAAACCTGGGAAGTGTGTCCAGCACTTCTCTCTTTTCATTGAGCTCTCCAAAAATAAAAACAAATTTCAGCTAATATGGTACAATTATCCTAAAACTGGTTAATGGAGAGTGCGAAATGGTCATTTTACGGGGGATTGGAAAAGTAGTCAATACAGTTGTAGGGGAAGCGGCGAAAGGCGGAGTAAAGGTCGTCAGTAAAGCAGTCTCCGTTAAGAACGAGGAACTAGGAAAATATGTTGCAGACGTGGGGAACAGTGTGGTAGATGCTTCTAAAGGCGCAGTGGATTCCGTTTCGCAATTTGCTGATGGAGCCATTCGTGGGGCCTATGGAGTTGTAAAGCAAGATGATTATCATAAAAACAAAGGCTGGAATGATATGAAAGATTCTACAGGCCGAACCGTCAAAGGGATTGGATCTAGCATAAAATATACAGCGAAAAGCGCAGGAATTACCCTACAGGGGTTGAAAAATAAAGATAAAGAACAAATCCTTCAAGGAGTAAAGAACCTTGGTAAGGTAGCAGCTGTTACTACTTTTGCTGTAGGAGTCATTGATATTATTGATGGCGCTGATACGGTTCAAGCAGAAGAAATTGATACGAGAAATAGTCACTTAGGTGGGCTCGAACACGCAGAGACAGGTGTTTCTTTTGAACAAAAGACGATTGAATTGCCGAATGGTGATCTGCAAACGGGTACCTTCCCTGTATTTGAATCACAGTTTAGTGTCGTTTTAGCTGAAGAGGTTTACTTGGAAAGTGACCGCACTCATTTTAGTATTGCAAACGAAACATTATATCAATCGATTCAAGAGAATCCTAGTCTAGCAAGAGAGTTAGGTTTATCTTCAGAGGATATAAGAGGTCTTGAAAATGGTGTAACTCCTGAGGGGTATGTATGGCATCATAACGAACAGCCTGGTGTTTTACAATTAGTAGATGAAGATATTCATCAAAACACTGGTCATACTGGCGGAAGAGAAATTTGGGGCGGAGGAAGTAATTATCGATAACTTGCTTTCATTCTAATAATCAAATTTAAGAATAGAAGGGTAAGGATAGATAAACGTTAAGGTTATCTATCCTTGCTTTTAATATTGAGTTTGTGGGTGTCTGACTTTTGGAGATTTTTCCAAACGAGAAAGTTCACGGTGCAATAGCCCTTTTATTAGAGAGATGAAAAAATGTCCTTTGAATCTGGCCTATATTCTTCGGGGCCATTCGATCTCATTGGCTTTTCTATCATTCTACTTATTTGAATGCTTTTCTGAAGGAATATTTCTTTGAAGCTCGTTAATAAATTTATAAGTTAATGGAGCTTTTTCTTTTAATTCTGTATTAGTATCTGGCCCAGCATAAAAATAGGCAAGCGCTTCAGCGAAATATTCTTCCTTGTATTCAAAATAGGCAGTATCAAGAAAATCTTTTTTCTCTAAAGCGTGAATATTAGTGAACTCATCTGAGTAACTAATATTATCAAATACATAACGATCAATTGCATGAGCGACTTCATGAAGCTCGAGGTTTACAGAACTATGCATTTTTTTATAGCTATAGCCAATTCGTGCAACAACCGTCTGCCCTCCCACACCTGGAACATCATCCCAAGTATATGGAGTATGTTCCCATCCTCTAGGAACGACACCCTTTAAATACTCATACTCTGGCAATTCAGTAAGAGGGAAATTAATTAGTTTAACGTGAACTCCTTGCTTGTGCATGACATTCAAAATATTTGTGGGAATGCTCCAGAGACGGTCAACCATCTTTAGGGTTTCTTCCTGATCAATATCACCCTTTGTTTCAACCGTCACCACCCTTTCAAGAACATTGTTCATTTTAAGTGATTGAGTAGTTCCGGATTCCCCTAATGCTGCAGTAGAAAAAGAGAATGTTATTACTGTCGCCAATAATAACGTGGAAAATGCCTTTTTTCCGTTCAATAGAATATTCTTCATATTACTCCTCCTAAATTTGGTAGTTTATAAGTTAGATATTCTCCGTGTTACACCTTTCCCCTTCATGATTGTTCATTTCAGGATTAAGTACCTATGATAGTTCTCTTTTTCATTGAAAAAAGTATGAATATAAATTTAGAAAAATAAAAAAGGGGTCCTATCAACAAAAATATTGGTGATACCCCAGTTAATTAAAAAGATCCACCCCTTCGGATATAGCGTTTTTTGATTTTTTTCTTTCTCATTTACTTCCAAATCTGTAATCAAACCCTTCCATTCTTCATTTATATAAATTTGATTATTTGACCATTCAGCAAACTCTTCCATCACGACTATAATACTTTCTCACAACTTCTCTTTTTAAGGAGAAGTATTAGCAAATTCATCAACATTGGCTGAGGTTTTACAAGGAAATATCTTTATGGCATGCATGACTTGAAATTGAAATTGCACAAATTGTCGAGCGATACATATGTTTTTGCAAAAAATCCGACAATAATTCACTGAATATTTCGATATATTTAACTGTGGTGTCTATATGAAAGTAGAAAGGATGATTTTATGAAGAAGCTTTTTGCGGGCTTGGTGGCATTTATTATGATGTTATCCTTATTTGCCCAAACGGCCTTCCCCGTTTCAGCCATTGAAGCAGTGGAAGAGGTCAAGCTTGTAAACCTAGAAGCAAGTAGATCTCTGTTTTCATTAACTGAGGTTCGCACAGTAGAGGTACAAGCTGATTTTGGCGAGGAAGTAGATTTAACTCAATTAGAATGGACATTTGGCGGAAAAAGTATTTCCGAGTGGAAAAAATGGACAAGCGGTACCAATTATAACGGTGCCCCCTTTATTACAGTAAAAAAAGAACCACACTTTGTTGATGGGACCACTAAGATTGAAGCCACTTTGGAATTCGGGCTTCTTTTTAACACTAGTAATCTATCAAACAGAACAATTCGAACACAATATCAACAATTTATCGGCGATTATGAATTAGCATTAATGAATTCTGAGAGTAAGATGAAGGCTGCAACGACAGTAAAGCTTAATGTATATGATGAATTCTTATTTTACGATCAAATCAAGCCAGCGATTGACCAAATCTTTGGACAAGCAACGTCCGATCCGGCAAATAATCGCTACCTCGAGTATCAAAGTCTAGGTAAGACAGTACAGGGACGTGATCTTCACTTCGTTATCCTAGCAAAAAATAAAAACGCCGTTGATAAGTATTTAAATGAAACACTGCCGACCGCATTAGAGAACCCTGAAAATTTAATCGAAAAATTAGAATCTGGAACCATGGGAGACTATCAGGTGCCCATTTGGTTGAACAATATTCATCCCGATGAAGTAGAGGGGGTTGATACTTCCGTTGAACTATTAAGGAAGTTTGCTCTTGAGGATGAGGTAACGTTTAAAACGGGCAAAGGAGACAAAGAAAGAACTGAAACGTTAAAAGTGGACGAGGTTCTCGATGATGTCATTTTCCTTTACATGTTTACAAACAATCCTGATGGAAGGGTTGCTAACACTAGAGCGAATGCCAATGGGTTTGACTTAAATCGTGACAACCATTATCAGACACAAGTTGAAACACAGCAGATAACGCAAGAAATTGCCAAATGGACTCCACTGTCTTTCGTTGATATGCATGGTTATGTTAACGGATTTTTAGTTGAACCAACAACACCGCCGCATAACCCTAACTATGAGTATGACCTGCTTTATAACACGATGATTGATCAGGCTCATGCAATGGGACAAGCTGGGATTGGCAATTCGAGCTTAACCTCTTATTTTATTCCTGCGGAAGCATGGGAGGATGGCTGGGATGATATGACGCCAGCTTATACTCCAATGTATGCGATGCTTCATGGCTCATTGGGGCATACGGTTGAAGTGCCTACATTAAGTCAAGATTCTTATCATGCGATGGTAGGAGTAGGGCTGGGTGCAACCAAGTTTGTCACTGATAACAAGGATGAATTATATAAAAACCAGCTTGAGATCTTTGCGCGTGGCGTAAACGGGGAGGATAATCGCGCAGTAGACGAATATTTTGTGAATGCTAAAGGTGATTCGATTGGCCGGGTTAGAGGAGAACATGCTAACTTCTTCCCAGATTATTATGTCATTCCGACCGATGAGAAGGAGCAAAAGAATAAGCTAGAAGCATATAAAATGATAGACTATTTACTCCGCAATGGTGTGAAGGTTGAGCAAACAACGAAAAATATCAAAGTAAATGGGACGATGTATCCGAAAGGGACATTTGTTGTTTCCATGAAGCAGGCTAAACGCGGACTGGCAAATGCGATGCTTTATAAGGGTGAAAATGCGTCAGACTGGGCTGCTATGTACGATCCAATTGTTGTCAATTTTCCTGAACTTAGAGGTTTTGATGTGCAGGAAATTCGTGTCCCAGGTGCATTTGCTAATAACACAACAAAGGTAGTAAATGTAACCACTCCAACAGGTAATGTGGTAGGAAATGGACCTAAGCAAGTGTTAGCCAATTCCAATAATGACACGATTAAACTAGTGAATGAACTGCTGAAAAATAATGTTGTGATCGAAAGAGCAACTGAAACAAAGGCTGGCGTATCTAAAGGTGACTTTATTGTCAGCACAAAAGATCTTCAGCAATACGGTAAAAACTATTATTTTGAAGCCAAGCCTGTAGGCAATTCCAATCAAGTGAAAACAGAACAATTGAGTCAGCCACGTGTTGCGGCAACTGGTTCCTCTCAGTTGAATTTTACGCTAAAGGAGCTTGGATTTAATTTAGTTAATCCGGAAGAAGCCGATGTCATTGTCAGCTATGGTGGAGCCATTAATGGCGATATGCTGTCTGGAAAGTCCTATGTAGGGATCGGTGTAACTGCCATGAACGCTGTGAAAAATAGTGGATTACTTCCTGGATTTGATTTTGGTCGAACAGAAAATGGTCATGAAGGTTTATTTAAAGCAGTTGTTAATGATCATGTATTGACTTCCGGTTACCAGAAGGATGAGCTGCTCTATTCAACGACAGGGGCATGGATCACTTCCGTTCCTGCTGACGCAGAAGTATTGGCATCTTTCAGTGATTCTGATGATTTCTATGTTGCTGGCTGGTGGCCTGGACATGAGAAGGCAAAGGGTCAAACACTTGCTTTCACTAAAAATTTTAAAGACAGTACGATTACCCTTTTTGCCAATGACCTTGCCTTTAGAGCTCATACTCAATATAGCTATCGACTTATCGCCAATAGCATCTATTCATCCGTAGGCTCTGAGGTTAGCAAGAAAGGCAATGGCAATGAGAAAGTTAAAGTGAAGGGGAATGAAGGAAAGGTTCAGAACAATAAAGTAGAAAAGTCGTTCTTTGAGAAAGGTAGAGATAGGGATTAGAGGTTAGAAGCCATTAAGGTAAAGTTTAACTCAGTAAAGTATAAAACAAAACGGAAGCATCCTGCTTCCGTTTTGTTTTGTTGAGATAAAATTTTAAACTTGTTTCGATTCTTCCCCCACAAGTAACCCCTGTTATATTAAAATCAGCAAATAAGTTCAAATATTCACAAAATGTTCAAATAGTTAAGGTTTAAAACGTGTAAATAGGTGTAATATATAAGTATAGAATATTCTGATTAAATTAAAATAAAGGGTGTATTGAAAATGCGTAAAACATTGAAAGAGCTTATTGAAGAAAATAAACAAGAACTATTAAAGGACAAAAAGGCTATAGAGAAGATTGAAAAACGGATAGAAGCACGGCATGAATTAAAGAGGCTTGCATAGATCTTTGCAGGTAAAATATAAAAGGGCTGCTGGTCATTGAACTGTATCCTCACAGCCCTTTGATCCCCACTAAACAACCCTTCCAAAGAAATCACTATTTACAGAAAAAAACACGCTATTTTCAGCTTGTTCAAGAATTTTTATCCTTATCATTAAATTTCAAAACGGCGATCACCAACATCCCAAAGCTAATCATCAACGACAAAGCTTCAAAAGTCTCCATCCAATCATCGCCTCCTTACCCCTCAGCTTTCCCAATTCCAAACTTGTCCTATACAAAGGAAAAAAACTTGGTTGTTTAGTCCTATGGGCAAAAAAAATAAATAAAGAAGAAAGGAAAGAACCATTAACATCACTAATAGGAGAAATATGAACATCTGCTTGATCGTCTTCTTCTAGCTGAAGGATACCAGTAAACGCTGACGAAGTTAATCATTCCCTTAAGCAAACAGATTGCTTATAATTTAGGAATACACTAATCAGCTTAGGAGTTGGACTTTTTAAAATGAATAAGAAGGATATAGCAAACATACGTAAACAATTTAAGCTTAATAATGATTTATTGAAAATCGCAAATATCTTTAATGTTTATATAAGAAAGGAAAGCAGTGAGATTTATCATGAAGAAAGTCATCCTTTTCCGATGTTAGACCAGGAACAGCAAGAGTTATTCATGACTAACTTTAAGAAAGTACTTACGGGTCAAGTGGATGTGAAATTATTTGAAGTAAAATTCAAACGAGAAGCTGAAAATCATAGTCAGTTCATTCTCCACGATGGGCTACAGTCCGATGATGTAGAAGATTGGAAGGAACAAATGCTGCTTATGGTTGAAAAAATGTTTAAAGATGTTCAATATGAACAGGACATGGTCGTGACTTTTATTCGGGGGGAATATTTTAAGCCAACGAAAAGGAGTAATGAAGAAGCCGAAATTAGTGCCCGGGATGAGGTGTATAAACATCCTTTTATCCTATGCAGCATTAATCAAACGATACAGCCAAAAAGATCTTTGTTGTTTGATTATATTGAAAAGGAATTTAAGTCTAGTGTTGTCGTTGATTCCATTATCAATCTTACATCTCCTGTGGCAGGTTTTTTATATCCTAGCTTTACTGAGAATTCAGCAGATGTAAACCGCGTTCTTTACTCGTCCGGGAAACCAAATCAGCCCGATTATCATTTTATCGAAGAAGTATTGAATGGCGAAGAGATTATGACCGCTCAAGATGATAAAGCTGTATTCGAGGAAATCGTCAAAGAAGTCGTTGGAGACCAGGTTGATGCAACAACCCTTTCCAATGTATATGAAGAAATCAATCGAATCATGGATGAAGAAGAAGAGGAAGATACTCCTAAATTGGATTACAAGGATGTAGAACGTGTATTAAAGGTAAGTGGTGTAGAGGACGTTAATACTGAAAAGGTTGAAATGGCGTTCCAGAAAATCATTGATGATGAAAAATATGAACTGAAAGCAAGCAGTATTGTACCGAATTATAATACGAAATCAATTAAAATTAACACGAAAGTAGCAAATATCTCTATTAGTCCACAGGATTTAAAATATGTTAGACAGGTTAATTTTAACGGCAAGCGCTGTTTACTGATTGAAGTGGACGAAGATACGATGGTTGAAGGATTTACACTAATTCCCGAAACTTTTCTAGGCTAGAGGAAGATTCGTGTACATTACGGTCGGTTTCGCAAATAAACTGGTTAGTTTCGCAAATAAACTGGCTAGTTTCGCAAATAAATTAGTCAGTTCCGCAAATAAGTTAGTTGGTTTCGCAAATAAATTGGACAGTTCCGCAAATATACTGTTCCAATGACCGCATAAAATAAATGGGTTGACCCCAACAAGGTCAACCCAAAATATTCACTTATTCATACCGTACCTTTGACAATCCAACGGTAAAAAACACCATCGCAAATCCAAGCAATATGAATACAGGTGTAAGAATATCCCCAAGAGTACCGCCACTCCCGATTAATGCTGTAAACCCTTCGATAGCCCATGACTGAGGAACGAAATTTGCAATGGATTGCATGAATTCAGGCATAATGCTTGTAGGCCAATAAACACCGCCAAGCATACAGGTAGAAACAATGATGAGCGTTCCAATTGCGTTTTGCTGCTCGGCTGTTTTGGCAAAGGCAGCAATTGCGAGACCTAATCCGACTACAGATAAAAGCAATGAGGAGATAAGAACAAGCAACCCAACAGGATCTCCCCACTTCACATCAAAAATGACCGAGGACATGACGATCAATAAGAAGAATTGAATCCAGCCAATGGCAAAAAATGATAGGAAGTATCCAAACATAACATGAAATTTGGAAGTTGGAGTTGTAAACAATCTTGACCAAATGCCCATATTTCTTGCTTCAATTAGAGCTCCAGTGACAGACAGCATCATCATCATCACAAACATGATAGAAAATCCTGCCGAGCTGTATGACATTCTGTTCAGATTATTTTCATTTGAGCCATCACCTGCGATAATTTTTGTTAAGGCTGGCCGGTTTTCTAGGCCGCTCGCAAGCTTATTGTATATGTCATCCCATTCCCCTCCGTTATATTGGCTTCCCGTTTTTGCTGCTGAGACTTGCATACCCATTGTTCGTACAGCCCCATTCATCATTTGCTTTACAATGGGTGCAGTTGTACTGCTAGGTAAATGTTGAAAGGTAATCTCAGGTTTTTCCTGTTTAATAAGCTGAGTGGCTAATCCCTTTTTTATTGTAGAAACTCCTTGAACCTCCTGCTGCTCGAACAGATTCCTTGCCTCCGCTGCTGTAACATTATGGTACGTAACAAGCTCACTCGATTTAAGATGTGTAATCAGCCCAGTCGATAATTCTGTTTGATCTTCATCAACAATGCCTATATGGATAGTGGGATCCGAGCTTCCGCCGAAAAGGCTCCCGAATAGGAAGGTAAACAGAAGCGGCATGGCGAACATCAATAGATAAGCAGACGGCTTTTTAAATGTACGCTTTAGTTCAAAATGGCAAATTGCCCATATTTTCATCATTATTCCCAAACCTCCTTAGAGAGCCTTATGGTGAAAGCGCATCGTTCCAATGATAATCGATACAATACCAATCAAAGTTAATATGATCGTTGGCGCCATTAATGAGACCCATGTAGTGCCAGACATGATATTTGTAAAGCTAGTTAAAGCCCATGAATTTGGTGTAATCATAGAGATGTTTCGCATAAGGCTTGGGAATACGGAAATAGGAAGCATGGAACCTCCTAAAAGGGCAAGGAGCTGTACACCAATTCCACCTAGTGTGTCTGCCATTTTTTCACTCGAAGTAAAGGCAGCCACAACCATCGACAGCCCTGATACCGCAAAGCTGTATATGAAAGCAATGAAGATTGTTTGGAGAACATTGATTCCCCAGCCTACGTTTAAAACAAAATGAGTCGCAGCCATAAAGATCAGAAATTGGATGAAGGCAAAGAATAGCGTCCCTAGAAATTTTCCTAATAAAATGGAGCTATTACTCGCTTGTGTCGTCATTAATCTGGCTAGAGTCTCCGTACTGCGCTCCTGATGAAAAGCTTTCCCGCCATGCATAGCATTAAATAATAAGAACATAGCCGCCATGGCTGCAGCGTAGTATTGCATAGACGACACATTATGTTCTCCTAAAGGCTGTTCCGTAATGACATCCTGCTGGAGCTTTACGACCTTTTCCATGTTTTGCAAAAGATCCATTTGGATTGTTTCTGGATGAAAGCTGCTTCCATTAGCTGCTGCTGTAACTGCGATATCAGACATCACTTCCTTTGTCGAAATAGCCATCGTTTGTGCAGTCATTGTGAAAGAATCCGTTATTTGCTGAACAAAGGCTGCTTCAAAATCCTTGCCTGCTGCTGGATATATAAAAACAGGATTTTCCTGCTGATTTCCTAAGCTCTCTTCCCAGAGGCTAGGAATGACTAGACCAACATCCACATGAGAATCCTTGACCCAATTTTGCAGTTCTTCACTAGAACTGGTTTGCTTCACAGATACTGAATCATTCAATTCATCGAGTAAAACCTCATTAATGAATGTCTCTGCAAGAGCATCAGTATCCACAGTGTAAATACCTATTGTTGTTTTAGGCATCTGACTGTCACCCATGACCCCTTTTAAAGCAGATCCTAATATCGCAGTCAAAAGGATAGGCATGAAGACCATCAAGATGATGGCTTTTCTATCCTTCAATCGAAGCTTTAGATCTTTGGCAGCAATAATAAACATTTTCATTTCATTCACCTCTAATCACGCAATGAACGTCCGGTTAATTGTAAAAACAATGTTTCTAAATTAGGTTCCTGAAGCTGAATTTGCTGCAGTTTTACACCTAATTGATTAGATAGTAAAACGATATCAGCTAGGAGCTCTTTATGATTTTGCAAGAAGATATCAATTTCTGTTTCTTGTTGAACCGTTACATTTTCAACACCATCCATTGAATTCAATTGCATCAGAAAAGCAGGCTTCGCTTGATCAACAACAAGATGAAGCACTTTGCCGCCGGAAAGCCTATTGGTAAGCTCTTTCTTTGACCCGCTTGCAATTAATTGGCCGTGATCGATGATCGCAATACGTTTGCAAAGGAATTCAACCTCTTCCATGTAATGGCTTGTGTAAATGATGGTCATTCCTTGCTCATTTAACGATTTGACCGTTTCTAAAATATGATTTCGCGATTGCGGGTCAATGCCAACAGTCGGTTCATCCATGATCAGCAATTCGGGCTTATGCATTAAGGCCACTCCAATATTAATCCGCCGCTTCATCCCGCCTGAAAAGGTTTCAATTTTATCCTTTCCCCGGTCGGAAAGACCAACGATTTCGAGTACTTCCTTCGCCCGGTTTTTAGCCTCTTTTCTTTTTAAACCATACATTTGGCCCCAAAAAACTAAATTATCAATTGCTGACATTGTCGGATAAAGAGCAATATCCTGAGGAACAACACCAATTTTCTTTTTAATAAATTGTGGGTCCTTATTTACTGAAACTCCATCCACGAGGATATCTCCATCCTGATAAGGAACTAACCCGCAAATCATGGAGATGGTCGTTGATTTTCCCGCTCCATTTGGTCCAAGTAAACCAAACGCTTCCCCTTTTTCAATATTTAAGGTAATTCCTTTAACGACTTCATGATGGCCAAAGCTCTTTTTAATATTGTTTAGTGCAAGCACCTTCAACCGCCTCCTTATTAACTACCTTCAGTTTAATCCGAAGCAGGAATCCAGCCATCTAGCTGGCGATAGATTTTTATGTATAAAAAAACGACACCCATGTGTCGTTGTTCATCCTGCCGTATGCCAAAAGTCATGTTTAAAAGGTAGTGATGCCGTATCGTACCGCAAAAATGGCTGCCTGTGTGCGATCCCTAAGCTCAAGCTTTTGAATAATATTCGAAACATGATTTTTGACCGTTCCTTCTGTAATAAATAAGGCATCGGCAATCTCTTTATTATTGAAACCTTGGCCAAGATGACTCAATACTTCAAGCTCACGGCTTGTTAATTCATTTAAGGAAAAGGGGATAGGTGCTTCTGAGTTGATTTCGTCCTTACTTTTTTTCAACCGCATTTCTGTTAGCACATTGGAAGTGAAGTCCTTAGGGAGGACTACGCCTCCATGGAAAACGGTTAAAATCGCCTGAACGATTGTGTCAGTGGACATATCCTTTAATAAATAACCGCTTGCCCCTTCCTCTAACGCATCAAAAATATATTCACTGTCACTAAAGGTCGTTAGCATTAACACTTTAACTTGGGGAATATTTTCCCTTAAAAGCCTTGTTCCTTCAACCCCATTGACATTTGGCATCCGGATATCCATTAAAACGATATCAGGGGTAAGACTTAAAGCCTTTTCCAATGCTTCGGCTCCATCGCCGGCTGTCCCGATTACTTCAATTTCATTGCGCAAATTCAATAGGGAGCCTAGTCCTTCCCTTATTAATGGCTGATCATCTACAATTAAGACCTTAATCAATTCATCACCCCCGCTGAGCTCCATTGTACAAGTTTATTTGGAAGTTTAACGGAAATCGAAAATCCTTGTCCTTCCGCACTTTTAAATTGTATCGTTCCACCGTGCTCTAAAATGCGTTCCTTCATGTTTATGAGCCCAAAGCTTGGGACTACATTTTCAGTTCCCTTTCCGTTATCCTCCAATTCAATATTGACAGCTTCATTTGTAATCTGAATCGATACGTGACATACATTAGCCGAACCGTGTCGTTGTGCATTTGTTAATGCTTCCTGTACGATTCTTTTTATGGTTGGTTGAATGGAAAGAGGGATTGACGTTGGATCACCATCTAATTCTAGTCGTGTTTCCATTCCAGTCAGATTAGCAAATTCATCCATCATCTCACGCAAAACATGCAGAAATGAGACTTTCATGTGGTCCTGTTCCTTCAATGTTCGAACAGATAAGCGTATTTCATGAAGAGAGTCGCGAGTCAACTGCTCGCATGTATTTAATATGGCTTTGCTTTTGTCTGGATCCATCGATATCATTTCATTTGCTAATTGCAGCTGTACTAGTAAGGCTGTCATTTTATGGCCGACCGTATCATGAATTTCACGTGCAATTTCATTTCGTTCCCGTATTACGGTTAATTGTTCCACTTGATTGGAATACTCACTTAATTGCTCGTGAGCATTCTGCAAGGCACTATGCGAGTCATTTAGCTGCTGGAACTGACTGCTGATCGTTTCTCTTGCTGTCTGTAAATTTTGGATTAAGCTCCCGACAATCGCTCCAAATAGGATGAACATCAAATTTAATATATTATCGGAAAATGCAGATGCCCCTAATAAATAATATTTTTCAACGGTAATCAACATCCACATGATGAAAAAGGCGATCGAAAACCATTTTAAAATGCTGCGCTTTGAGAAAAATAAAAAGACGGTTGTTGATATCACACCAAAGAATATCAAGTATAAATTGCCACTAGACGGAAATATAGCCCCAAACCCAAAGCTCAGAAGCATATCAACAGCTGTACAGAATACCCTTATTCTTATACTTTCAGTGAAAATTTGCAGAATATGATTTCCAACAAAAAGAATCATCGCCCCAATAATAAAGCCGAACTTCCAGCCTTCCGTAGGTTCTGTAAATTGAAAATAATAGCTGCTCAATAATAAAAACATGAGAACTCTTGTTGATGTAAGTAAGAGAAAAGATAAATTTTTCAAAGTTCATCCCGTCCTTAAGCTATATCTTCTTTGTCCTTTCTTACTAAAGGAATCATCATTTTTACCTGAGTTCCCACATTTACTGTGCTTTCAATAGAAATACTTCCATTATAGGAATCAATAATTCGTTTGCAGACGGTTAATCCGATGCCAGAGCCATCTTTTTTCTTTGTGAAAAATGGATGGAATATTTTCTCGAGCTCTTCATTTGGAATCCCTATTCCGGTATCACTTACATAAATCATGCAGCTTGCCGAATTGCTATCTATCGAAATGGTAAGCTTCCCACCGTTAGGCATTGCATGTAAGGAATTCTTGCTAAGATTTAGAATGACTTGTTTTAAATGATCTTTAACACAGGATATATGTGGATCATTAGTAGAGTAGGTGATTGATAGCTCTACGTTCATATAGTTGGCTTCAGATTTTAAAATGGGTTCAATCTCTTTCAATATTTCATTTATATTGTAGATTTTATATGTATAGGCTGTAGGCCGTCCTAGAAATAACAGCTCACTGACGATTGAATTGATTCGTTCAATTTCAATTTGTATTACCTCGAAATAATTCTGGGCTTTTTTATCATGATATTCTTCGCCTAATAATTTTATCAAACCACTAATCCCAGTAAGGGGATTTCTAATTTCATGGGCTGTGCTGGCTGCCAGATTACCAATCAGCTCCATCTTCTGAAACTCATATTGTTCTTTTTCTAATTTTGCTCTCCATTTTAAGCGGAAATTATAGATTAAGAGCAATAGGATATTTGTAAAAATAAAGGCAATAAAAAAGTAATTTATAAAAGCTTCTAGGCGTAAATGTTTATCATCATAGCTGATTCTTGCTGTTAACGTCCAAGGTAAGCGGTCTAAGCTTAATTCCTTCATGACATATTTTTCATTTGTATGTAACGCCCCTGCTTGCATGATGGTTATTCCTTTATCATCAGCTATGAAGATTTCTTCATCATTCAAAAGGGTAGATAAATTAGCCTCGAATGTTTTTAAATTTAAACTAGCAAGCAATACACCTATGACCCTATGATTTTCGATAACAGGAGTAGCTAATGTGATAATATAATTTCCTGTAATCCGACCAAGATGTGCTTCAGATATACTCGTTTTTCCGATTTCAACCGCTTTCTGGAAATATTCGCGATCACTTATATTTACAGGGGAAAAAGGAGTGTTTGAACTTATTAGAATATCTCCCTTTGGATTGGCCCAATAAAAGCCGGAAAACCGATTATCCTGTTTATGGGTTTCCTTCAATACTTCATCTATATGGTTAAAGCTAAATTGCTGTACCTTGATTAACGTAGCAAGCATCTCAAGGCGGCCAGACGTTTCACCAATAAAGTTGTCGATGCTTCTTGAATGAAGGCCTGCATTTCTGTGCGCCTCCTCTTTATACTCATTTTCATAAAATTCCATTTTTTGTACCGTCAATAAAAAGCTGATTAAAAGTGAGGGTACGATTGTGAAGATAAAATAAATGAGGAATGTTGTTAACTTTAGTTTCGTGTTTCGAGTAGGCATGAACAGTTCTTCCCCTTTATCGCAGATTAACGGGCTGTAAGACCCTCACTTCAAGAAGTTGAATAAAACACTAATTTCTAAGTAGGGGATCAACAGCCCGTAAAGGCCCGATTAGTTCAACTAACAATCAGTGGGGGATGAGGCCTACTAAGATTGCCACTATCTAATGTCTTTGTAGGCACTAGCACGTCCTGTGCATTGGCCCCCCACTGATTGAAGTTTCACTTTATCAATCGCAACCTATTTTTGCGAAGTTTAGATCCTCAAAATATCTTTTATATGGAGAATGAGCAGGTTTAGTGGACATGTCGAATATGAATGAATATGCTCAGAGGATTAACGAAAACTTTTTTATAATTATTATAATAATAAGTTATTTATTAAGAAGGTTCAATAGTTGGCAACGGGGACACACTTCTATGGCTGTTTGAATATAAGCAGGAGGTAAAGGTTTTTTTATCGAAATTTAATGAAGCGTTTACAATAATAGGAAAGGCGAGTAAAGATAATGTTCATACAAACAGAAAGATTAATCATCCGGAAATTTATTTTTGATGATTGGCAAGCAGTCTACAAGTATACCTCTGACCCTGTTGTTATGAAATATATTCCAGAAGGGGTTTTTTCGGAAGAGGATGCAAAGGAGTTTGTCATCAAAAATTCAGTTGATCAAGCGGAAAAATTTCCTGTACTATTAAAGAATGAAAATATTCTAATTGGTCACATGGCTTTTGAAAAATATTTTGGTGAGCATACTTATGAGATTGGCTGGGTGTTTAATCCGGAGTTTCAGAATAGGGGATATGCCTCAGAGGCAGCAGAAGCTTTATTGAAATTTGGTTTTGAAGACATGAAGTTACATAGAATTATAGCTACATGCCAGCCTGAGAATACTCCATCTTACCGTGTTATGGAGAAAATTGGCATGAGAAGAGAAGGGTTTTTTAAGAAATGTATTCCATCGGGGAATGATTGGTGGGATGAATATTATTATGCAATATTAGAGGAAGAGTGGGGTCGTAAGACAAAATGAGTGAAGTAAACGCTATTTATCAAATGAAAATACCTAACACTAGATCAAGCTTGCATAAGGATTTGCAAAATCTTGGCTTAGAAAAGGGAATGGTTGTCATTGTCCATTCGTCCTTAAGTGCACTTGGGTGGGTTTGCGGAGGGCCAGTAGCCGTTGTCCAAGCCCTGATGGAAACCGTTGGGGAAGAGGGGACTATTATTATGCCAACTCAAACAGCGGATAATTCAGATCCTGCAGAATGGCAAAACCCTCCTGTACCAGAGGAATGGTGGCCGATTATTCGTAAGGAAACCCCCGCATATGATCCACATTTCACACCAACAACGGGAATGGGGAAAATTGTTGAAGCCTTTAGAACCTTCCCAGGGGTTAAAAGGAGCTTGCACCCAACTTATTCATTTGCAGCATGGGGAAAGCATGCGGAGTACATATTATCTCAACAGCCTCTGGAAGAGGGATTTGGACTTGAATCGCCTTTAGCCAAAATCTATGAATTGGATGGTTATGTATTATTGCTAGGGGTGCAGCATGATAGCAATACTTCATTGCATTTTGCTGAACATGCAATCGTTAACAGGAAGAAGGTCCAAAAAGGGACTGCTTTATTTGAAAATAACGAACGAGTATGGAAAACATACGAAGAAATTGTTTATGATTCAGATTCATTTGATGCTTTAGGGAAAGAGTTTGAAAAGAAACATCCAATTAATTCTTGCCAAATTGGTTTAGCCACGTGCAAGCTCATGAAGCAGCGGCTGCTTATTGATTTTGGCCGTGAATGGCTACAAGAGCAAAGTAATTAAATAATGACAGCCTCAATTTTGGATTAATCCGCAAAACGAGGCTTTTTATTGTATAATGATCGTTTACGAAAAATTCCATAATTTAAAATTGGTGGAATTACCACTTGTTTTAAGGCGAATAAATCGTTAACATGAGTAAGGTACTTTAGGAGGTCTTACTTGATGAATAAACGTGTGTATTTATTGGCCATTGTCTCATTTGTTGTTGGGATGGTGGAGTTAATTATAGGTGGTTTACTTGATTTAGTAGCAAATGGTTTAGATGTAAGTCTAGGGCAGGCAGGTTTTCTGATGACGGCCTTTTCACTTTCATTTGCGATTGCCGCTCCCATTTTGTTAGCGGTAACCCAGAGAGTGGACCGTAAGCAGCTTACTTTGATGTCTCTAGCAGTTTTTTTCCTAGGGAATGTGATTGCTGTATTCAGCCCGAATTATAGTATTTTACTAGTGGGGCGTATCATATCAGCAGCTAGCGGCTCGTTGCTCATTGCCTTATGCTTAACGATGGTTCCAGCCATTGTCGATGAAAAATACCGTGCTCGTGCTATTTCGGTTGTATTTATGGGAGTGAGCGGCTCTCTTGTATTGGGCGTACCAATTGGATTAATGCTTGGAAATTCATTTGGCTGGCGCGCGCCTTTTGTCCTGATATCAATCCTTACCCTCGTTTCGATGGCAGGTGTGTATTTCTTTTTAGGAAAAATCCCACCTAAGCCAGCTGTTCCTATTGGAGTTCAGCTTAAGACTTTGAAGAATCGAAGAATTTTACTTGCGCAATTAACGTCCATTATTTTTCTGGCAGGACATTTAACGTTTTACGGTTACTTGACTCCTTTTCTAAAAATGAAAATGGGTTTGGATGGTCAGTGGGTTAGTATTGTCTATTTAGTTTTTGGTATCGCAGCGGTAGTGGGAGGTGGAATCGGAGGCTTACTTGCTGATCGATTTGGCACTAAGACTACCATTCTATCAGTTACGGCCCTTTTTGCCGTATCGATGTTTATCATTCCATTTACAACATTTTCACTGCCGATTTTTCTAATTATCCTCGGTGTGTATAGTTTGCTTAGCTGGGCGATCACACCTCCCATGCAAAGTTATTTAATTGAAGTTTCCGCTGGTGCTTCGGATATTCAGCAAACCTTAAATAATTCTGCTGTCCATATTGGAATTGCTTTAGGTTCATTGATTGGGGGACTTGTGATCGAGCAGGCATCGTCTGTAGATCTAAATCCAATAGCTGGTGGAATATTCGTTTTATTTGCTCTTGGGACTGCTTTCTTCTCAATGGGCAAGGGCAGCCGGAAAGCTTATTTAAAGAAAGAAGCTATGAAAATAGATTAACAAAACAGCCGGGAAATGTATTCATTCCGGCTGTTTTTAATAAGGAAGAAAGCCTGAGGATGCTAAAAGATTACAACCTAAATTCCAATTTATAATATACTACATGTTAATGAATTTGGTACGGTGATAGTTTAATTGATTAAAAAACTTATTCTTTCCTAACCTCCGAATTCTAATTTTGATTGAATACATAAGAAAAATTAGGGAGGGCATTATGACAGAGGCATTTCTTCACGGAGCCATTCTTGCTTTTGGACTCATCCTGCCATTAGGTGTGCAAAATGTATTTGTTTTTAACCAAGGGGCGACACAAAAGCGATTTGTAAGAGCATTGCCAGCAGTTATTACTGCAGGAATTTGTGATACGATCTTAATTCTTTTGGCTGTAATGGGTGTATCGATAATTGTGTTTAGCTTTGTATGGATCAAAAACGTAATCTTTATTGTCGGCTTCTTTTTTTTAGCCTATATGGGCTGGTCCATTTGGAAAAGCGAACCTGAGGTAAAGAGTGACAAACAGGAGATTTCCTTTTCAACAAAGCGTCAGATCACGTTTGCGGCATCGGTTTCTTTGCTGAATCCGCATGCTATTATGGATACAATAGGCGTTATTGGCACAAGCTCTTTAGCCTATGAAGGCTTCGAAAAATGGGCGTTTTCTCTAGCATGTATAGGTATTTCATGGATATGGTTTTTCAGTTTAGCACTCGTTGGGAGGAAAGTAGGAGAGTTCGATACGAGCGGGCGCTTTTTAAAGAAGATGAACCAAATATCTGCTATAATCATATGGGGAATGGCGCTATACATTGGCGCTCAAATCCTAATTTAGTTTCTTGGCTTGCCTTATGTAGGAGGATGTAAAGATAATGAGACATTTAGCCTTGGTCATTCCAATTATGCTTATAGTTGGTGCTGCAGCCATGTGGATGCTTCATAAAGATTATTCGGTTCTTGATTATCAAACAAGAGTGATTATTTCTACAGGTGCTGCCCTTTTTTCAGGATTAATATCATTCTTTTTATTTAAAACAGGGAAAGCGAATAATGAATAAGCATGTCATACCGATGGGACCTCACTACACCTTTGTAAGAGTGAGGTCTTCTTTTGTCGGGAACCAAAATATGCTATTTGGAACTGTGAACAAAATCCCCAGTCTCGCGGATGATCTTGTGTCTGTACACTTTTTGTGGCTTTAAAACATCCAATTTAGTGGATTTAGATGAATAGGTTTTGGATGTTGCACGAAATGTACCGGAAATGGCAGCTATGAATGACAGAGCTTTTTTTGATAAAAGGGTACATGTTTACCCACAAGATGCAGTTAAATTTGTGGAGAAAAATAGAAGTCAATACAACTTCATCATAATAGACTTTCCTGACCCTACAGTTCCATTATTGGCTAATCTATATACATTAGAGCTATATCAACAGCTTTATGATTTATTAGCTATGGACGGAAAAATAGTTTGTCAGTCAAACTCAATTGATGAAACGCCAATTGTCTTTTGGAGTATTGGCCGGACAATGGAAGCCGCAGGTTTTTATACGGAACCATACCATACTGTTATTCCTTCCTTTGTGGATTGGGGCTTTCAAATAGGTGCCAAAAAACCATTTTCTACAAAAAATGAAAAGATTACTGTTCCACATCGAACATTACCTAAACAGATTAATCATATGTCTTCCCTTCCAAATGGATCCCTTCGTGCTAAAGAAAGAGCTGTTGTAAATAGGAAGGAGTATTTAGTATTGCATGAAATTTTTAATAGAGAAATAGTAGATTATACGTAGGATAAACGCCTCCTTAGCATATTAAAAAAGACAGCACCTTATATATGAGGGAAGCTGCCTTTTTTAATTATAGAAATTTAATAAGTTTTTTTACTTTTATTTCGCTTTTTATCAGAGCTGCTTCAACAAATAAGCGCTTGTCTGTTAAATATAAGGCATCTAAAGGATAGCAAGTTTCAAGTGCTATGGATGGGTAAGCCATATCGGGCAGTATATCTTCTACATGTAAAATCCGCTGCCTGGTCACTGAAAAGGTAAACACACCTTGTTCTGTTGTCACGGTAAATTCCATTCCCTCTGAAAGCATATCTAGATGACGGAAGGAAGATGAATTGTGAGCTGCGATGATACTCGTACCAATTTGCCCAGGAAAAACGCTATCTGGCAGATGCCCGGGTGCTTTGGCTAACTCTCTCTTTCCAGTTCCTTCTAAAATCGCTTCATTAATTCCGAGACTTGGAATGGTGAGCATTCCGATGATTTCGCCTGTTTTCGGTTTTGCGGTTAGTTCTGGAGCTGGTTTAGGGTAAAGTCCGGTTTGATAGGTTTGAAGAATTGGTTCAGTTTCGCTCATCTTTGCGGTTGGTTTCTTTCCCGCATGAAGGCCTGCAGTAATTTCTTGTGATGGACTTGCTGAAGAGCCTTCTGGAATGAACTGGGATTGGGCTTCTTCCTGCAAGGCTTGGGACATGGCTTTAGAATAGCCTAATTGAACAAAAGGGAAAAGGAGGACAAATATGCCCAAAACCAGTAATCCTCCAGATACCTTTTTAAGTGTTTTTGGATTCATTGGTTAATTCATACGGCGACGTGCGAACAATGGCAGTACTATCCCTGCAAGAAGGAGAGCAGAGCCTCCAATTGCCCATGGTGTCATATTCATGCCTGTAACTGGCGAAGTAGCGTTCTTTACTGGTATTGCAGCAGAAGTTACCGCCCACCCAACTGGTGCACCTTTAATTGGGTGAGACAGGGTAGTCCCTTCAATTGTTGCTGGCACTTTATTTAAAGAAAACGTTCCGTCAACTAAAGTATCATAATATTTGCTGTCTGCATTTACTTTATCATCTGTGTAGCTAAACATAACAGCTTTCTCAAACTTGCCAATAATCTCATTCGTTGAAAGATCCGTTACCTTAAACGCGAAATTCATTAAAACAGTTTCATCCTCAGGTGCATTCTTTTGGAAATCAGCTATTGGGCCTTCTAATACTTGGAAATTTACAGGGTTTAAGAATGTGCCCTCAGGGATATCAATTTTAACATTTCCATATGTAATGGAATCAGCTTTGCTAGGATCAATTTCTTTCTCAGCAACGACATTTGGAAAACCAAGCGTTTGGAAATCAGGTACTGCGGCAACTACAGAAGTAGCCAGCAGCGACAGGGACATTAAAAACATTACTACCGTTAAAGTTAATCGTTTCATGCTTACACTCTCCTAATTAAATATTTTTTTGCTACACTTAAGTAAACGATAGGTTTTACAAAACGGTTTGATATTTATATAAATATTTTTTAAAATAGGAATCTTCTAATAATAGTTAGGTGAAAAGGAATTGAATTATTTGACAGTTCATTCCTTCTGCCCTAATGATAGGTAGTAATAATGAAGATTGTTTGGGAGTGGATCAAGTGGGATTGCCAAAGATAAGCGAAAATGGGTTTGTTCCAGAGGGGAAATTTAGACAGCGCATGCTTCTGCAGGATGTAAAAGGAGAAAACGTCTCAACGGGATTGATATCTAGTACATTGGTTATGACAGGTCCAGCTATTATCATCTTACAGGCAGCTGCAGCCGGAGGATTTACGGATCAACAGACCATTAGCTGGATGTTTGCTGTCTATTTTTTCGGCGGATTGTTAGGATTGATGATGGCATTGCGATACAGGATCCCGATTACTGGGGGTCACTCTATTACGGGTGTTGCCTTTCTAGCCACGGTCACAGCGCAATTTACCTATCCACAGTTAATAGGCAGTTATGTGCTATCGGGGTTACTTATACTTTTGATCGGAATATCGGGCCTCTTTACAAAGATTATTAAATGGGTGCCGAAAGAGGTTATTGCTGCGATGCTTGGAGGGCTAGTTACCGGTTATGTAGTGCAATTGGTTCCTGCTGTTAAGGCAATGCCCTTAGTTGGAGGATCCGCAGTCGTCAGTTTCTTTCTTTGTTCAAGATATTTGAAGCGGGTTCCGCCAGTGTTGGCTGCTGTTGTTGTAGCTTTTATTGCGCTGTTATTTACTCAGAAGCTGGAGCCTGCAAAGGAAATTGCCTTTTTCTTGCCCACCTTGCAGATGCCAGAGTTTACTTGGTTTGGGATACTGACAGTAGCGCTTCCTCTCGCTATGCTAATTTTGAGTAATGATGCGGCACCGGGAGTAGGTGCCCTAGAAAGCTCCGATTATAAGCCGCCCATTCGAAAAATCATTTCCATAAGCGGCTTATTTTCCATTATCGCCAGTTTTTTCGGAGGACAAAGCGCCAATATTGCGGGAATGATGACAGCTATATGTTCGGGGCCTGATTCAGGTCCCCGCTCGAAAAGGTATATGGCTTCTGTCGTATCGGGAATTGTCATTATCCTTTTCGGGATTTTCGCTTGGAAAATTGTCCCGTTCATTCAATCATTGCCACAAGCCTTTGTCTCATTACTAGCTGGTTTTGCTCTTATAGGTGTATTGCATTCCAGCATTCAAATGGGTTTTTCGGAAAACCGCTATCGATTAAGCGCCATGGCTGCCTTTATTGTAACGCTATCAGGCATATCCTTTCTGCATATTAGTGCACCAGTATGGGGGCTTGTCTTCGGGGCTGTGCTGGCAAGGACGATAGAAAAGTAAGCGGAAAAGTAATGAAAAATGAGAATATTCTTTCGTATTTCACAATAAGATGAAGTAGTATATGTGGAATGAGGGGATTAGGTTGGGTAATCAGAACACTTTCATTACGAGAGAAATGGTGGCTAATTACAATGAATTAAACCGCAGGAAGAAAGAAATTGAAATGCAATTAGATGAATTAAAAAAGGCTTTTAATCAATACTTTGACATGGCTTTTGGAATAAATGCAAAAGGTGAACTAACGATAGATGACTATAAATTGCAAAGACAAATAAGGATAACAGAGAAATACGAGCAGGAAGCGACAGTTCATCGATTAGAAGAATTAAATCTAATGGACCTTATCCAGAAGAAACCAGATGAAGCAAAAATTAAGTCAGCCTTAAATTTAGGATTTTTAAAGGATGAAGATTTAGAGGGCTGTATAATCAAGAATACAAGTCAAGCCCTTTATGTTAAATACGCGGATTCAAAATAGAGTAAGGGTTTTTGAACGAGCCTCATGGTAAGTAACACCTTGCCATGGGGCTCGAATTACTTTATAGGGTTCCCATCACTTTTTTACCCTTAGGCTGAGTATTGCCAGCATTTGGTTCTAAGGTAATCCCGATTGCATCAAAAGCGTGATCCTTCGGCAGCTGGTAAGTGAGCAAGCCATTCCCGTTTTGGTCGGGTTTCAACGTCCCTGCATTTTGGCGGTTCCCATTTTTTAATAGCCATACTTGATAAACCTCATCGTTATTTGTTATCGGCATATTGTTTAATTCGATAATAAGATGACTTGTGTCTTGACCATCCTGTAAAAGGTAGGCAATCCCATTTGCTGAAGCCGCTAAATCCTGCCCTTTTAAATCAATCGTTTTTACAATTTGCGAAGGAGAAAAGGCTTTGTTTTCTAATGCTGTAATGGAATCTTTCAATTGAAGGTTATGCCAAATCAATCCTGTTAAGCCTATTGCTAAAACTGCCAGTATACCTGCAGATAATGGTGAGAAGTGCTTAGCTAAAATTCCTTTTAATTGTTCAAAAAAACTTTGCTTTTTATTAATTTGTGCTGGTATATTATTTTCATCAAAAATAAAATTCATAACCTCATCTTTTAAGGAATTTGGAACCTCAGTTTCTTCAATATCATAAGAGAGCATTTGCCATGTTTCCTGAAGGGAATTGACTTCATTCCGACATTCGGCACATGTTTTAAGGTGAATTTCAAACTGTTTCTTTTCATGTTTTGACAGCTGATCAATTATAAATAGAGACAGGTTTTCACATTTATTTGTTTCCATGCCGAACCCCCTCCGTTTCTTCTTTAAAATACTTCCGCAATTTTTTCAAGGTTTGGTGCAGTCTGCTTTTTATCGTACCAAGCGGCTTTTGTTCCAGTTCTGCAATTTCACTTAATGAGTAGCCTTCCCAGTATAATAAATTAATTAGGCGCTGCTGTGGTTCTGAGAGCTGCTGCTTTGCTTCTTGAATTTGATGCTTTAATAGACTTTTTGAAACCTGCTCCGGTACACCCACTGTATGCCGATCTTCGATTTGTCCCCATTCGTTTGATTCTAGCTGAATCGATGCTGAATGCTTTTGTTCCTTCCGAATGAGATCAATTGCAATGTTTCTAGTAATGGTAAGAATCCAATTTGGAAACTTTCCTTTTGAAGAGCTATAGGTTTGTTTTGTGGTCCAAAGTCTGAGAAAAACTTGCTGAACAATCTCCTTTGTTTTCTCTGTATCTCCCTTTGACATTTTAAAGGAGAAGCTGTAGACAAGCTTTACGTAGCGATCATACAGTTCTTCAAGTGCAGGGCGATGATTTTGAACAATTAATTCTATAAGTTCTTCATCCGTTTTCAATTTCACTGCAAGTTGTCTCTCCCTTATAAAAAGCGTTTTATTAAGTATAAGGCATATACATGGGAGTGGGAATTAAAAAAATAGGTGAGTACATGAGCCTGATATGTTGAGAGGATTTTGAAGTGAACGCAAAAATTCTTTAAGAATGAATCTTTTTTAAGGTAACGAAAGATTGTATGAAGCGGTTCGCAGAAATTTTCAACGTTGTATAATATTGATTAAAACAGGAGCACTCATAAGCATCAGAATTCAGATAGAATCTTCTTTTAAAACATTGTAATATTAAACTAGTTCTATTTTTTGGAAGGAAGTCAGGAAATGAAGAGTATTTCAGTAAGCTCACTATTAGATGTAATTGGTGAACTGTTTTCAGATGAAATTTCAATTGCGGTTTCTAACACAAAAGAATATATTTATTACCGGCCGAGTAAACGTGTAGATTTAAAAATCAAGCCGGGAGACCCTTTAAAGGATGGGACAATCGCCTATAAGGCCATTGCCACAGGGAATAAAGCTTCAGAATTTATCAATCGGGATGTATTTGGAGTTCCATACCATGGAATGGCCGTTCCATTTCATCATGACGGAGTTCTAGAGGGCTGTGTCACTGCTATTTATCCTGCTTTAACTGATGGGAAAGCGGTTGTGACTGTAAGGAGCCATGACGGCTGGCAACCGACCCCCTTTTCAAAAGTAGTTTATATTGAAGCAAAGGATAAGAAAACGTTCGTCTATACAGAAGAGTATTCGGGTACACATAAATATGCCCTTCAGGAATTTGAATATTTATTGCCTAAAGATTATTTTATCCGTTGTCACCGGTCTTATATTGTCAATGTCAATCATATTAAGGAAATTTATCCCGATACACATTCAACATTTATTCTAGCCATGAATAATGGAGACCACCTAACAGTCAGTCAGTCGTATTCTAGCTATTTTCGAAAATTATTAGGATTTTAAATGCTGCACTGACATTTCGAGGGAAGTAGTCGTTCACAAAGTCCAAGCAGCGGTGCTGGAAGGACATTTCAAAGGAAGAAGTCGTTCAAAAAGTCCAAGCAGTGGTGCTGGACGGACATATCAAGGGAAGAAGTCGTTCAAAAAGTCCAAGCAGTGGTGCTGGACGGACATATCAAGGGAAGTAGTCGTACAAAAAGTCCAAGCAGATCAGGGATATTCTGCTTTGTACGAAGAATTTTCTGTTCTGTCCTAATTTTCTGCTATTTAATCCAAAAACTCCTTTCTCCTGTTTTTAATAGGTAAAATAATTTTATATAGTGGGAGAGGGTTGGGAGAATGAATAAGGGGTATGAACGTATAAAAAACACTAGTTTACAAGATCGTGTTGTCACACCTGAGGAAGCGGCATCATGGATTCAAGATGGCATGACTCTTGGTTTAAGCGGCTTTACACGTGCGGGGGACGTGAAAGCGGTACCATTTGCTTTAATAGAAAGAGCCAAAACTGAAAACTTCAAAGTAAATGTATATACAGGGGCTTCTTTAGGTTCTGATGTTGATAAATTGTTTGCAGAGGCTGGGATCATTAATAAGCGTTTGCCTTTCCAAGCTGATCCAACGATGAGAAGTGGAATTAATCAAGGGGACTTCTTATTCGTTGACCAGCATTTGTCACACACTGCAGAGTTAATTCGAGCAAATGTAATGGATCCTATTGATTTCGCTATTTTGGAAGCGGTTTCGATTTCGGAGGATGGACAAATTATACCAACTACATCAATCGGAAATTCATTAACCTTTGCACAGCATGCTAAATCCATTATTGTAGAAATCAATCTTGCGCAAACACCAGAATTAGAAGGCTTGCATGATTTATTTGCACCTGGAAGGCAAGGGGAAAGAGAGCCTATTCCACTAACGAAGGCGGATGACCGTATTGGGTCGACAGGCATAAAAGTAGATATCGAGAAGATAAAAGGCATTGTCTTTACAAATCAGGATGATTCTCCTTCAACAATAGTCCCGCCAGATGAGGAAACAAAAGTGATGGCCGGGCATTTACTGGAATTTCTCCGTAAAGAAATAGCAGCCGGGAGATTAACTGAAAAGCTTGCTCCATTGCAATCTGGAATAGGCTCCGTTGCCAATGCGGTTCTTCATGGAATGCTAGATTCAGAGTTTGAGGACTTGGAAGTGTATTCGGAAGTATTGCAGGACGCCGTTTTTGATTTAATGGATGCAGGAAAGGTCCGTTTTGCCTCCTGCTGTTCCATCACATTATCTGAATCAAAAATGAAGCAAGTTTTCTCAAACTTTGATCAGTATCGCGACCGAATTTTGATGAGACCACAAGAAATATCGAATCATCCAGAAATTATCCGCAGACTCGGATTGATTTCAATAAATACAGCTTTGGAATTAGATATTTACGGAAATGTAAACTCCACACATGTACTTGGAACGAAAATGATGAACGGAATTGGAGGTTCTGGTGACTTTGCTAGAAATGCTCGTCTAGCGATTTTTGTGACAAAGTCCATTGCGAAAGATGGTAAAATCTCTAGTATCGTTCCGTTCGCATCCCATGTTGACCATACAGAGCATGATGTTGACGTGATTGTAACAGAGCAAGGCTATGCTGACCTCCGCGGGCTAGCTCCTAGACAGCGTGTCGAATTAATTATTGAAAACTGCGCTCATCCGATGTATCGCGAGCAGCTTCGGGAATATTATCATGAAGCCTTAACAAGAGGCGGCCACACACCTCATGTATTAGAAAAAGCACTTTCTTGGCATTCGGATTTTGCGAAGAATGGAACGATGCTGAAGGCTTTAGTAGAATGTAAATAGATGTGAACTCTAGGTAGATTTTTACCTAGAGTTTTTTTATAGTTTTTGGTCTAATTCTAGCAGCCATCCAATATTTTATATAGAGGTTACAAAGTGTGTAACAAATACTATATGAAAATAGGTGATCCAAAAATGTTTGCTGTTCATTTTTTTGAAAACAAAAATAAGTTACTGTGCCAGCTGCTTAAACGTGTTCCAACAGAAGGTGAGGAACTACACATTAAAGGCCGTAAAGGAAAAATTGTCAGTGTTAAAAATGTAGATGAAAAAAATATAAATGTACAAATAATCTTAGAAACGGTTAAAAAGAATAAACCTGTAGTAGATAATTCGAAAAAGAAGAAAAGGTAGTTAGGCTAGTAGGTACTAAATCCTTAATTGGAAATAGTACCTATTTTTTCATTTGTAATAATGGAAGCAAATGCTATTTAGCATTAAATAATTATTGAAATTTCTGATAATAAATAATATTATGAATATAGCGGCGTCGACAGCCGACACAAGACAGACTAAATAGTAAGGAGACACTTATTGTGGATCAAAATTCACTAGAAAGGGCTCTTCCATTTTATGAGCAGATTCAGCAAACCATTAAAAAGGGGATTTGGGAAGGAATTTACAAGCCGGGTGATAGAATGTACGAATCACAATTAGCGAAACAATTCGCAATAAGCAGAAGTCCAGTTCGCGAAGCTATACGGGCATTAATTAATGAAGGATTACTCATAATGGATGACAAATCACAAATAATCGTTTATAAGCCTTCGTTACAAGATGTCCAAGATATTTATGATTGCCGGCTCGCCCTTGAATCAAAAGCCGTAGCTCTAGCAGCAGTGAGGGCATCTGAAGCACAAATAAATGAGCTAGAAAGCATTTTGTTAGAAACTGAAGAGGCCATTAATAGAAAGGAGAAAGAGGAGATTGTAGCATGCAACTCTGGATTTCATGAGCTAATCATTCATATTAGCGGGAATTTACGATTAAAAAAGCTAGTCAATGAGCTTCATTCCTTAACACACTATTATAGGTTACTAAATCTTGAAGGGGCTAACCGAGCTGAAACAATTTTAAATGGACACAGGCAAATTTTCGAAGCAATTAAAGAAAGAAATTCAGAAAAGGCAGCAAAAAGATTAATAGAACATACAAAAGAAGATCTTGAAAACTTAGTTCAGCTTATTAAAGAAAAGGAGAGATAAGATGAGAATTGTAGATGCGGAAGTGCTGACAGAAAGTGTAGCAAAGCTTTGCTGGGAAGCATGCTACTATTTGCCCGAGGATGTATTGGCAGGATTCAGACAGGCTGAAAAAACCGAAGCTTCTCCAATAGGGAAATCTATTCTGCAACAGCTGCTAGAAAACGCAGAAGAGGCAAAAACGAATCATATGCCGTATTGCCATGATACAGGCATGGCCGTTGTGTTCGTGGAGATGGGACAGGACGTGCATATAACTGGAGGAAATTATCTTGATGCTATACAGGAAGGTGTGCGTACAGGCTATAGAGAAGGCTATCTGCGAAAATCAGTAGTTGGAGACCCATTATTACGTGTAAATACAGGAGACAATACCCCCGCCGTTGTACATACAGAAATTGTTCCAGGGGATCAAATTAAGATTACAGTCCTGCCAAAAGGCGGAGGCAGTGAAAATATGAGTGCTATGAAATTTTTATTGCCTGGTGAAGGTGCCGAGGGAGTTAAGAATTTTGTTATACAGACCATTAAAGAGGCTGGGGGAAAAGCGTGTCCGCCCGTTGTGGTCGGAGTAGGAATTGGCGGAAGCTTTGATAAAGTAACGTCACTTGCGAAACATGCTGTTCTCAGAGAGGTGGGTGTTCATAATCCAGAACCTCATATCGCAAAGCTTGAAGCAGAATTGCTAGAGGCAATTAATAACACCGGAATCGGCCCTCAAGGCCTTGGCGGTACAAGCACAGCTCTATGGGTGCCGATTGAAACATATGCATGCCATATTACAGCACTGCCTGTTGCTGTAAATATTCAATGTCATGCTGCGCGGAAAAAATCTGTGGTCATTTAATCGTATTTTTCAAGATATTGGAGGGATGGAAGAAATGACGGAGTACCGACTGAAAACACCCATCAGTAAGGCAGATGTTGAAAACCTAAAAATAGGAGATACGGTTCTGCTATCAGGAACGATTTATATGGCTAGAGATGCAGCTCATAAAAGGATGGTTGAGCTGCTCGAAAAAGACGAACCATTGCCAGTAGATTTAAAAGGTGAAGTTATTTTTTATGCAGGCCCTTGTCCGCCTAAGCCCGGCCAAGTGATAGGACCCGTTGCACCGACTACAGCATTCAGAATGGATCCGTACGCACCGGCTATGTATGAATACGGAGTAGTTGGAACAATCGGAAAAGGCCCGAGGAGAGATATGGTAAAGGAAGCCTGTCAGCAGTATGGGGCTATTTCCTTTGCAGCCATTGGCGGCTTATCTACTATTTTGAGCAGAAGAATTAAGGCAGAAGTGGTTGTTGCCTATGAAGATCTTGGCCCTGAAGCTATTCGGAGATTGGAAGTAGAGGATTTTCCACTACTCGTAGCTTATGATTCACATGGCGGTGATTTGTATGAGCAGGAAATAGCCAAATATGAAAATTATCATCAAAAAACAAATAAGGGAGCTGTGTGAAAATGAGAAAATATGAAATAGCCGTAATACCTGGGGATGGAATTGGGAAAGAGGTAGTGCCGGTTTCATTAAAGGTTCTAGATACAGTAGCTGAGGTTCATGGAGGATTGAAATTTGAGTATCAAGAATTCCCATGGAGCTGTGATTACTATATGGAACATGGAAAAATGATGCCTGATGATGGATTGAAAACACTTGCAAACTTTGATTCTATTTTTCTAGGGGCCATTGGCAACCCTGCAATCATTGCGGACCACGTGTCTTTATGGGGCCTTCTCATTAAAATTAGAAGAGAATTCGAGCAATCCATTAATATTCGCCCAGCCAAATATTTTAAAGGGCTAAGGTCTCCGCTCGTTAATCCTAACGATTTTGATCTGATTGTCGTTAGAGAAAATAGTGAGGGAGAATATAGTGAGGTAGGGGGAAGAATTCATAAAGGGGAAGATGAACTGGCCATTCAAAATGCTGTCTTTACTAGAAAAGGGACAGAACGTGCGATGAGGTATGCCTTTGAGCTAGCGAAAAAAAGAAGGGGGCATGTGACTTCTGCAACGAAATCCAATGGAATCTTTCACTCTATGCCTTTTTGGGATGAGGTTTTTAAAGATGTTAAATCGGATTATGCTGATATTAAAACAGATTCGTTCCATATTGATGCATTAGCAGCCTTTTTTGTTACGAGACCACAAATATTTGATGTGATTGTCGCAAGTAATTTATTTGGAGATATATTAACAGACATTGGCGGGGCAATTATGGGAAGCATTGGAATTGCTCCGGCTGCGAATATTAATTTAAACGGAAAGTACCCATCGATGTTTGAGCCTGTTCATGGATCAGCTCCTGATATTTATGGAAAAGGAATTTCGAATCCAATTGGACAAATCTGGACGGCAAAAATGATGCTTGATCATTTTGGAGAAGTTGAGTTAGGGAAAAAGCTCCTAGATGTGTTGGAAGATGTAACGAATGATGGCATTAAAACACCGGATATTGGAGGAACTGCTTCAACTGTCGAGGTTGGGGATGAAATCTGTAGAAGGTTAAAGAAGGCAGTGTCTGTTTAAGCAAAAATAATTCAAGATAATCCTGACGAATAGGTTGGGATTATTTTTATTTTAGGGAAAACAGTTAAAATTTGTTCACAAAAGAAAAACCGCAGTTCACGTCTGCGGTTTTTTTATTTTTATTAATAAATGATTATCTGCTCTCGGCGTCTTTAATAATATCAGCGCCAATTATTTCAGCATATTCTTGGTAAACCGGCTCTAGTACTTTCTTAAATGCGTCAATTTCTTCTGCAGATAATTCATTGATTTCAACTAAGCCATTAGATTTAAGTTTGGCTAAAGCATCATCATTTAATTTTGCTGCAGATTCCCTTGCAATCTTAGTTGCTTCATCTACACCTTTTTGAACAACAGCTAACGTTTCATCGTTAAGGCTGTTCCAGAATTTCGTATTTGTTAATAATGCATAGTCAACACGAGTGTGACCCATGATTGTCATATATTTTTGTACTTCATCAAACTTCTTTGATTCAATATTACTGAATGTATTTTCTTGTCCATCAACCGTTCCTTGCTGCAGGGCAGTGTAAAGCTCCGCAAATGGGATGGAAGTTGAACCTGCTCCTAATTTAGTATAAATAGCCTCGAGTAATTGACCACCTTGTGTACGAATTTTCATTCCCTGAAGGTCTTCCGGCTTACTTATCGGATGTTTATCATTTGTCATATGTTTGGCGCCATTTGGCCAGAAAGCACTACCGAGAACACCGTCTTTTTCTAGACGTTTAAAAATCTCTTGTCCTTTTTCTCCATCCCAGAATGCTTCTGCTGCTTCATCACTTTCGAATAAAAACGGCATAGCTGGAATATTAAAGCCAGGGTCGTTACCAACAAGCTTAGACATATCAGGGATAATAAATTGAACGTTATCTGCAACTAAGTTCTGATATTCATCTTTATCACCGAACAATGAGCTGTTAGGATATACTTGGACTTTGATTTTTCCGCCTGATTCAGCTTCAATAACTTCTTTCATTTTCATTGCACCATGATGCTTTGGTGTGTTTTCAGCAACAACGTGTGAAATTTTAATGGTTATTTCTTGTACTCCGCTCTCTTTATTCTCAGTTCCTTCCGCTGTCCCTTCAGAATTACCTTCTGTTTTTTGCGTGGATGAACCGCTGCTACACGCTGCTAGACCGAACACGAATACTAGGGTCAGAGCTGCCAGTAACATTTTTCTCACTTTCTTCATTGGAAATCCCCCTTTTTAATAAATAGGATGAAACGAATCTGTTAATCTCTGTGTGGTCGGCATTTTTTTCAAGAGCTTTACTTGCCTCATCAAATTTTTCAAAGACAAGCTGTGGTATAGAAGTGGCTGCTTGAGCATCTATAAATAATTGCTTTGCCATTTCTACATCCTTTCTCAATAAATCGAGAGCAAATCCAGAGTTGTATTCCTCATTTAAGATGAAATTAGGAAACTTATACTCAGTAGAACCGCTTCTGCCAGTACTATGATTGATGACATGAATAGCCTGTTCAGGTTGAACGTCAAATGCTTCCAATAATTGAACAGCTTCACAAGACGCTAGAAGATGTGTTGCGGATAGGTAATTATTAATAGCTTTCATTAAATGTCCGCTGCCTACTGGACCTATATGAAAAAGATTACTCCCTAAGACACTTAATAAACGCTTACATTTTTCGAATTGTTCTGAAGTTCCTCCTGCCATTACTGTTAGGGAGCCATCAATTGCTTTTTTTACTCCACCGCTAACCGGAGCATCAATAAAGCAAATACGATGGGAATCTAATCTTTCACTATTTTTCCTTGTTTCGGCAGGGTACGAGCTGCTCATATCAATAATCATAAGAGGGTCTTGGTGCATATTTTTTTCAGCGGTGTACGCTTCAAGTATTTCCTGCAAAACCTTGTTAACGATCGTAGAGGAGGGAAGCATGAGGAGAATAAACTGGACATTGTGAACCCAGTCCTCTATTTTTCCGATGTTTCCACCGAAGGATTGAAATTCAAGTTTAGCTGCTTGGTCTATATCTATTCCAAAAACGTTATAGCCTTTTTTTAATAGATTTTTAGCCATAGGCAAACCCATTTTGCCTAGCCCTATAAAACCTACGCTTTCACTCATGAAGGAAATACTCCCTCAAGCTCTTTATGTAAAGAGCCAATCCGTGGATGTGCCCTTCCACTTGCGGTTACAACTGCCGCAATAACAATTTCATCATTTCTTGGCGCATCTGGTATTCTTGTTTCAAAGGTCATATGATGGCTCCTGATTTTTGCATCCATCTTATGCTTGATGGCTAAGTCAAGAGTGGAACCTGCATTCCCTCTTTTTTCTGCGGAAGGAAGTAGAGTTTCAGCACTTCCGCAAAGCGATCGAAATGGATTCCCGAAAGTGAGCGTATGAATAATTGCTGAACCATGCTCTATTTCTCCATCTAAACCAACGAGTGCCCCTTTTCCGTATGCTTCAACTTCTTCTCCAGTAATCCCTAATGCTTCCATAGCCTTTTTAGGTAAAATTTCTCCTAGCTTTTCAGAGTAAGTTTTAATTAAAGGAAGAAGATCTTCTTCATACCTTCCTGCATAAGGATTTTTGATTACAGCCAAGGCAGCTGCAATGCGTACCGGAATTTCTGCCTTTTTGAATCCCTCGATAAATGTTTCTTCCTGGATCGTGACAATCTTTCTAATTTCTAAATCCACAAGCCAACCTCCTTATAAAAAATTGGATACAAATTAATGTACGATCAGATATTTCTATTGATGCTGAAAATATTATAACAAACATATTAAATATTGTGAATATAGAAAATTAAATAAAAATATTGAATTTTCTATTTATTTTTCTGTTCATATCTAGTATATTGAAAAATAGAATGAAATAAAGATTGGATACAATCTAAAAAAAGGAGTTGATTTGTATGAAACTCTTGAAATGGCTTGATCGCATCGAAGAAGGAGCAGCTGGGGTGCTATTTGTTGGAGGGGTATTGGTAAGTTTGTATGGTGTATTTATGAGATATGTGGTGAATGCACCGCCAGCTTGGATTACGGAGGTTTTTGAGTTTTTACTAGTATGGGCAATTTTCTTAGGTTTTGGAATGGCTTTAAAAGATAAAAGACATATTCAAGTGGAGCTTTTGTTTGATTCATTACCTTTTGGAATGAAAAAAGTAGTTGCAACAATCGCTAATATTATTGGTGGATTCTTTTCATTTTTCCTGGCCTATTCGTCATTAGAATTGATTACGCTTTCAAAGGAACAGGGAATGACAACGATTGATGTAGGGATTCCGATTTGGATAACCTATCTCGTTCTTCCTATTGGAATGGGATTGCTTGGACTTTACTTCATAATTAACGCATATCGCGCAATGAAGGGTGATAAGCGTGAACTGGCAGGAGAAATTGAAATGCTTTATGAAGAAATGAAGGAATCAGCGAATAATCCAGGTGACAAGGGGGTAGGGGCATGAGTCCGGTCTTAGTCCTATTTCTAGTATTTGCCATTCTTTGTTTAATCAGAGTACCGATAGCGATCAGTTTAGGGCTTTCAAGTATAGTAGCATTGTCAATGATTGATTTTACACTATATACTGTCATTCAAAAAATGTTTAACTCCTTAAATTCAGCGACCTTAATGGCGATACCAGGCTTCGTTTTTGCCGGTATTATCATGTCAAAGGGCGGTATCTCGTATCATTTAATTGAAGCATTAAAATCATGGGTTGGTCA
>NZ_JBALNX010000002.1:0-68893 GCF_036962035.1 Bacillus sp. JJ1773 | reverse complement strand
GCTTGTATGATTTTTGCTGCTATTTCAGGCTCCAGCCCAGCGACAGCTGCTGCGATAGGCAGTATCATGATTCCTGGAATGATTAAAGCGGGCTATAGCAAACGATATGCTATGGGGTTAGTAGCAGCGGCAGGAACGCTCGGAATTTTGATTCCCCCATCTATTCCATTGATCATTTACGCATCGGTAGCAGAGGAATCTGTAGGAAAGCTGTTTGCTGCAGGGGTTCTTCCAGGTCTTATGTTAGGTGGAATCTTGCTAGTGTCAGCAATTGTTAATGCAAGAATTAATAATTATGGACAATTGCCGAAAGAGCCGATGGATGTAAGGTGGAAAAAATCATATAAAGCGATTTGGGGCTTTTTGTTGCCAGTTATTATTCTTGGCGGAATTTACTCGGGGATTGTAACACCAACCGAGGCTGCATTCGTTTCCTGTTTATATGGAGTCATTGTTTCTGTATTTATATATAAGGAGATGACATTCCCTAAATTTAGAGAAATTTTAAAGGAATCAATAAATATTACAGCTATGATCTTTCTAGTCATTGCCTCCGCGATGATTTTTGGAATGTTCTTAACGACTGAACAAGTACCGCAAAATTTTGCTGCTTGGATTGAGGAAAGCTCTTCTAATAAATGGATATTCATGATTGGCGTCAATCTCATGTTCTTTGTACTAGGCATGTTCTTAGAAGCAGTAGCGATTATTTTGATAACTTTGCCTATTTTACTTCCTGTCCTTGTGATATTTGACATTAATATCATCCATTTTGCGATTATTATGACAATTAATATGGAAATTGCAATGATTACTCCTCCAGTCGGATTAAATTTATTCGTAGTCAGTGGAATCACTCGAGAAAAGGTTGGGGAGGTCGTAAAAGGTGTTGCCCCATTCTTTGTCCTTATGGTCGTTGCTTTAATATTGGTCGTTATTTTCCCGCAAATTTCTTTATTTCTAGCAAAATAAATAAAGTGTGTTGTCGATGAGGGGTTCTTTCATGAAACAGTCAAATGATTTTCTTACATTGCAGGAAAAAGTGACAGCAATGATAAGGGAAGCCATTTTTACACAGCAATTTAAGCCTGGAGAAAGATTAATCCAGGATGAATTGGCAACAAAGCTTGGTGTAAGCAGAATGCCGGTGAGGGAGGCATTGCGTTGCCTTGAAAGGGAAGGGCTAGTGATATTTTTTCCTCACAAAGGGGCACAGGTTATTGGAGTTAGTAATGAGGATATTGAAGAGCTTTATTATTTAAGATCTTTATTAGAAGGAATTACTGTGCAAAAATCAATGAATTTTTTAACGAAAAAGGATAAAGCGGAACTCCAAACACTTGTCGAGTCCATGGATCATGATATTGAAACGAACAATATGGACTCTTACATGAACCATAATCAGCAGTTTCACTCATTATTGCAAAAAGGTTGTAAGTGGAAAAAGATAAAAATCCTTACCAAGGAATTAATTGAGGGATATCCGGCGTACGTTCCAATATTAATCCCAAATACTGTCGTAGTTTCTAATCAGGAGCATAAAAATATGCTTAAGGCTTTAGATGAGAATGATCCAATAAAATTAAGATTATTGGTCGAAAATCACATTATGAGGGCTGGAAATAAGCTCCTGGAATTTATAGAAGATTAATTGAACCCATTACGGTAGAGCTAATTTTTCATAGCTCTGCCAACTTTTTATAAAAAATTTGGATCCAATATCCATAAAGGGAGAAAGTTATATGAAAATAAAGCGATCCTACTTATTTGTTCCTGCAACTTCTGAAAAAATGATGGGCAAGGCAATTGCCAGTGAAGCTGATTGTGTGATTTTTGATTTAGAGGATGCAGTGGCAATTAGTGAAAAAGATATTGCAAGAGAAAGAGTAAAAAATTTCCTTATTAATAACCCGCAAGAAAAGGATATTTATGTTCGGATCAATGATATTACAACTCCTTTATGGAGAGCGGATGTTGAGGCTGCTGTTGACGCAGGTGCAGCAGGAATTATTGTGCCCAAATCAGAAAATGGCAGTAACATGAAGGTCATATGTCAAACAGTGATTGAACGCTTTGAAAGATTGGAAAAAGCTGAATGTCCATTTGAGGTATTGCCGCTTATTGAAACCGCAAAGGGGGTTCATTTTGCTTTTGATATCGCAAATGCGCATCATTTCATTCCACGGCTAGTATTTGGTTCGATTGATTACTGTCTCGATCTTGATTGTGAATTGACAGCCAGCGGCGAGGAACTCATTTATGCAAGATCCCAAATTGTCAATGCATCAAGAGCAGCAGGAATCGGAAATCCGGTAGATGCAGTATATCCAGATTTAGCAAATGATGAAGGATTAACTAATGAGGCTGTTCGTGCAAGAAGATCTGGGTTTAAAGCAAAGTTAGCCATCCATCCAAAGCAGCTTGAATCTATTCACCGAGTTTTCACTCCAGAGTCAGAGGAGATAGAAGAAGCAATGGAAATTGTGAAGGCATTTGAGGAAGCAGAACTGAAGGGAATAGCCTCAATTTCAGTTAGAAATAAACTAGTAGACTACCCTGTTTATAAGAAAGCAAAAGGTCTATTACAGTATTCGGGTAAATAAAGTCATTAGGAGGCAATGATTTCGATGATAACTAACGAATTAGTATCCCATATTAAACAAACAAACTATGAAGATATTAGCGAAAATGCCATTTATGAAACAAAACGAAGTCTTCTGAATTGGCTGGGTGTAGCAATTGGAGCAGCTAACCATGAATCGATGGATAAAGTGCTAGCTGTTTCGAAAATGATGGAAAGTACTCCTCAGGCAACTATTTTAGGAAGAAACGAAAAAACGGATATGCTGTTTGCTGCATTATTAAATGGAATGTCATCACATATATTTGATTTCGATGATACGCTGCTGGAAACAGTCCTTCACCCATCTGCACCTGTTTTTCCTGCTATTTTAGCTTTTGCCGAGCACCATAAAAGAACAGGGAAAGAGGTATTAGAGGCATTTATCATTGGCTGCGAGGTTCAAGCAAGATTAGCAAAAGCCATTTATCCATCCCATTATTGGAGGGGCTGGCATATCACTGGAAGTGTCGGGGGAATTGGAGCAGCTGTTGCTATATGCAAACTACTCGGTCTTGATGAGGAAAAAACAGCCTATGCCATTGGAATTGCCGCAACTGACCCAACTGGTTTAAGGGAAATGTTTGGAACGATGACTAAACCTTATCACCCAGGAAAAGCCGCCATGAATGGAATGCTCGCCGCACTTATTGCAGGAGAAGGGTTTACAAGCTCAACAAAGGCTTTAGAGGCTGAACGGGGCTTTATTCATGTATTGTCGGAAGAAAATAAACTAGAGCTTCTAACTGAAGGATGGGGGCAATCATGGGAAATTGAAAAGAACTCCTATAAACCATTTGCAAGCGGAATCGTAACACACCCAGCTATCGATGGAATCATCAACATTCAGAGGGAACACCAGTTACAGGCAGAGGAAGTTGCATCCATTAGTCTTACCGGCCATCCACTCGTAAAAGAGTTAACAGGAAAAACAGAAATTATGACAGGTCTTGAAGGGAAGTTCAGTGTTTTCCACTGTGTCGCTGCAGGATTTCTAAATTTAAAGGCAAGTGTTCATGAGTTTTCAGATGAATTTGTAAATGATCCAAAGATTAAAGAGCTTAGGTCAAAAATCGCGCTTACGATTGATGAAAAAATGAAGGAAGATCAAGCCATAGTCACAGTCACCCTGATAGATGGACGTGAGATTAGGTATTTTGTAGAGCATGCCATTGGCAGTATGGATGTTCCGATGACTGATCAGCAACTAAAGGATAAGTTTTTGGATGTAACAGGAAGGATCATAAGTGAAGAATCTAAGAACAGGCTAATTGATTACGTATATCGATTTGAAGAATTAGATGATTTAAGTGAATTTATTAAACAATGCAAGCCTTCAAAAATAAGTAATCCTATTTATTAGGGAGTAGAACATGAAATAAGCTCATAGCTTTTTCAATGAAAGTGGGAGAGTAGTATGGGTTCTCCAAATGCAAAAAGAAAAGTACATGTAGTTCCAAGTTCAAAACAATCTAGTTCAATTCCCATTGATAGGTCAAAGGTCTTTACGCTTGTTTTAGGCGTTATTATCATGGCCGCTATTTATTTCATACTCCCGGAAAATTATAGTGACACAGCAAAAATCATGCTTGGGCTTTTAGGTATGAGTGTTCTCTATTGGACGTTTGAACCTGTTCCATTAGGAGTGACAGCCGTCCTATTGCTTATCTTAATGACGGTTTTTGAGATTGTCCCAAAAGAAGTGGTATATAGCGGATTTTCATCCCCTGCCGTATTTCTGATTATCGGTGGGATGATGCTTGCGATCGGGGTTAATGACACCCCTCTCGCCAAAAGACTCGCCTATTTTATCCTGGCGAAATGGGGAGGAACGGCAAAAGGATTAGTAGGAAGTATTATTATCATTCCGCAAATTCAGGCTTTCTTTATACCTGCTGTAGCTGTTAGAGCAACCCTTCTTATTCCAGTTGCAATGATGACTCTCGACACAATAGAGGTAAAGGAAAATGGGAATCTGCGGAAAATGATTATGTTAGCCGTAGCTTTTGGAGGGACAATCAGCGGGACTGTTGTCATGACTGCAGCCATTGGCAATATTTTAACTGTTGAGTTATTAAAAGAATTCCTCGGAATTCAAATAACTTATTTTCAATGGTTCCTGTACACAGTACCAATTTGGCTCCTGCTTATTCCGGTAGTTTGGTTCGTTCTATTAAAAAGCTTTGCATTGCAGCCAGAAAATAAGGATTTTCCACATGTGAAGGAAGAAATGAAAAAGAAATTAGATGAGCTTGGAAGCTTAAATGTTCAAGAAAAAAAATGCATCGCGATTCTCATTTTAATTGTAGGGTTATGGTTTACAGAGCCTTTTCACGGATTGCATCCTAGCATCCCAGCACTTTTAGGGGCAATTTTAATGGCTTTCCCAGGAATTGGCTGCTCAAAGTGGGAAAGTATGGTGAAAATAAATTTCGATACCATTTTACTCATGGGGGTTACTTTATCTTTAGGATATGCATTTAATCATTCGGGAGCAACCGAATTGATTGGCGGCAGTTTAACAGCTGGCTGGTTCATTGATCTCCTTCGCTCGCCTATTTTAGCTGTTTTTTCTGTCTTAGTCATTACACAAGTTTTACATTTAGTCGTTGCCAACGTATCGACAGCTGTGGTGATTCTCATTCCAATATTTATAGGGCTAGCAACAACAGCTGGTGCAGATCCTGTTTTAATCTGTGTCACTGCTTCACTTGCTTGTCTGCATGGCTATATTCTTGTAGTAGAAGCAACACCTAATATTGTTGTCCACAGTACTGGACAAATTCAGCAGAAGGATTTTTTAATTCCTGGGTTATGGATGACTATAGCGATGATAGCTGTGACCGTATTAACCGCAGCAACATGGTGGAACTGGATTGGTTTATTGTAAGGATTTATAAAAATGTAAAAAGAAAGGTAGCCGAAAATGTCAGAATTGCGCATAGAGAACAGAGACACTTTACATTTAAAGGTATGCAATATTTTAAGAGAAGCGATTATCAGGGGGGATTTCAGGCCGGGAGAAAGATTAAAGCAATCGGATTTAGCTGATAAATTGGGAGTAAGCCGCATGCCAGTGAGGGAGGCCTTTCGAAAATTGGAATCCGAAGGGCTGATCCTTCTGGAGCCTCATAAAGGAGCTGTTGTAAAATCAATCAACATTGAGGATATAGAAGAAATTTACGCACTCAGAGCAGAGCTTGAAAAAATGGCTGTATATAAAAGCATGGATCTCCTTACAGAAGAGGATAAAAATGAGTTATCCGATCTTGTAGAGAAAATGGAATCTGCTGTGGATGTTGATGAGTTTATTCAGCATAATATTGATTTCCATCGGCTCCTTGTTAGGCGCTGTAAATGGGAAAGACTAAATTCTTTTATCGGGACGTTATGGAGTGGATTCCCGCAGCAGACCCCTCATTTAATAAAGGGGAAAATGGAAACGTCTAATCATGAGCATAGGGAAATTCTTGAGGCTGTTATTAGTGGAAACAAAGAAACTGCAGCCGCACTTGTTTCAAAACATATCTTTAGAACAGGTGAACAATTAATTCAAAGCTTGGAGGATGATAAGGATAATCGGCTTTGAAGTTTTTTTACAATAAAATTGGATCCAATATCCTAAAACGGGAGGGAAACGGCATGGGAAGAATGTTAGAGGATGCGAGTAAAACAATTCTTAAAGAAAATGGAATTCCTATTCCAGGACATTCGGTTATTAGTTCAAGTGCAGAAATTGGAGAGGAGCATATATCGGAACCAAAGGTATTAAAGGCTCTAGTCCCAGTTGGAAAAAGAGGTAAAGCAGGTGCCATTAAATTTGCGGATACGGTTGAAGAAGCAAAGACGAAAGCAGATGAACTTTTTCAAATGGTCGTTAGAAACTACCCTGTAGAAAAAGTCCTTCTAGAAAACAAGATTGATATAGATGAAGAATGGTATGTTTCCATTACGATTGATCCCCAAAAACAGCAGCCAGTCATCATAGCCACGACAGAAGGCGGAGTCGAGGTAGAGGATCTAGTAAGGGATGCCCCACAAAAGGTTGTTATTTATCATGTTGAGCCATTTTCTTCCCTCCATCCTTATCAAGCAAAGGAAATATGGAGCAGACTAGGCGTTATAGGAAAACCTCTTATTAAAGCATCTGCCATCCTTTGTAAACTGTATGATGTTTTTACAAAATACGATTGTTATATTCTTGAGATTAATCCGCTAGTGCTAACAAAGGGTGAGGATGTGATAGCAGCAGCCTCTGTAATGGGGGTAGATGATGCCGCACTTTACAGGCACCCAGAGCTTGATGGACTTGTGGAATCAGGCAGTGAAAGATCATGGAGACCGCTTACTGAATTGGAAAAAGAAATGGTTAAGGTCAATGATGCAGATTACCGCGGGACAGCCCGGTACACGGAAATGGAGGGAGGAGACATTGGATTCATGTGCGGCGGTGGAGGAGGCAGTCTGCTGAGCTTCGATGCACTCGTCCATTTAGGAGCACAGCCGGCTAATTATACAGAAACAGGAGGAAATCCTTCTGAGGAAAAAGTGACGGCATTAACAAAAGGGATTCTCTCCAAAGAAGGAGTAAAAGGTTTATTTGTAGCCCATAACATAACGAATAATACACAAATTGACGTAATGGCAAGAGGAATCGTCAATGCGATTCAAGAACTAAACATTAATCCAGAGCACTTCCCAATCGTTGTCCGGGAAGCAGGGGTAAATGACGAGGAAGGAAAAAGAATCTTCCTTGAAGCTGGAATTACTTATTATGGAGAAGATCGAACAATTGAGGAAGCGGCGGCTGAAATGGTTAAGAAATTAGAGGAGGTTTTGTAAATGGCTATTCTAGTAGATAAACAGACTCGTCTAGTTGTTCAGGGGATTACAGGCAGAGAGGCTTCCATGATTGTTACCCATACACTTTCCTATGGTACAGCTATTTATGCTGGAGTAACACCTGGAAAAGGAGGACAGTTTGTCCAGGGTGTTCCTGTATACGATACATTGGCCGAGGCTGTTAAAAATCATCAAGTAAATGCGAGTTTAATTGTCGTTCCTCCAGCATTTACTCTAGATGCTGTACTTGAAGCGATTGCAAATGGGATCAAGCTTATTGTCGTAACGACAGAAAATATTCCTCAGCATGACGTAGTAAAACTGTTATTCGCAGCGAAAAAAGAAAAGGTTACGATTATCGGACCTAATACGGTTGGTCTGATTAATCCAAAGGACAAAATCAAAATGGGCTCGATTGGCGGAGATCGTCCAGAACGTTGCTTCATTCCGGGCAGTGTCGGGGTTATATCCAGGAGCGGAGGGATGACTGCTGAAACCTCATGGATGGTGAAACGGGCAGGGTTTGGCGTTTCAACAAGTGTTGGGATTGGCGGTGATAGTTTAATAGGGACGACAATAAAGGATTTGCTCGCTTTGTTTGAAAAAGATGATGAAACGGAAGCAGTGATCACTTATTCTGAACCAGGAACTTCCTTCGAAGAAGAAGCGGCTCAATTTTTACAAGAAGGAGGATTTACAAAGCCTCTCATTTCGTTTGTTGCCGGCAAGTTTACTGAGTCAATGCCTGAAGGGACGGTTTTTGGGCATGCAGGAGCCATGATTTCAGGAAATGTAGGGCGCCCATCCCTTAAGATCCAGGCCCTGAAAGAGGCGGGAGCTCATGTAGTTGATCACTATGATGATATGATTCAAGTGTTGCAAACGGTATTAAATGTAAAAGTGGGTGAAGTGAAATGACATTAACGAAGACGTTAGCTGAGTATGCCACTAAACTTAAATATGAGGATTTGCCTTCAGAGGTTGTTGAGTTTACAAAGCTATGTATTCTTGATTGGTATGGTTCTGCTTTAGCAGGTAAAGATGAAAAGCCTATTCAATCGATAAAGGAATTGATAGAGGAATGGGGCGGTCATGAGCAGGCAACTCTCATTACAGGAGGAAAGTCCTCGATCGGGAATGCGTGCTTAGTAAATGCCGCTTCAAGCCACATTGTTGAATTGGATGATATTCATAAATCCTCCATTATCCACGCTGGAACAGTCGTTATTCCTGCAGCGGTTGCTGTTGCAGAAGGGTACAATTTAAGTGGAAAAGACTTAATTACAGCTGTTGTAGCAGGATATGAAATTTGCTACAGAATTGGTGAAGCGGTTTCCCCCTCCCACTACTACTATTGGCATAATACCGCAACATGTGGAACGTTTGGCTCTGCAGCGGCTGTAGCAAAGCTGTTAAATCTCTCAATCGAACAAACAGCCTATGCATTAGGGAATGCAGGAACACAGGCGGCAGGATTATGGGAATTCATTGAGGATGGAGCAAACACGAAACAGCTTCATACAGCGAAAGCTGCTTATAACGGAACAGTTGCGGCTTTGTTAGCGAAGAAGAATTTCACATCAGCTAGCAAAATTTTAGAAGGCAGACGCGGCTTTTTCCATGCCATGTCTGAGAAATTCGATCCTGAAAAAATAACAACTAATCTTGGCCAGGAATTCAAAATCATCGAGAACAGCTTCAAAATTCATGCATCCTGCCGTCATACGCACCCAGCAATGGACTGTGTCTTAGATATTATGAAAGAACAATCCCTCCAACATGATCAACTTCAAAAGATTACCATTAAAACATATCAAACCGTTCTAAATATCACAGATAATCCGAATCCGAATACCGTTTATGCATCCAAATTCAGCAGCCAGTTTTGTGCAGCCCTTATAGCAGCTAATAGCAGGGCATCACTTAACGATTATAGCGAAGAGATTTTATATTCAGCAGAAATTAGAGAGTTAATGAGTAAAGTAGAGGTTCTAGTCGATCCATACTACGAAAATGCCTATCCAGAAAAATGGGGCGCGAAGGTAGAAATACTATTAAAGGATGGCAGAACATTCATTCAATCTACTGACTATCCGAAGGGGGATCCGGAAAAGCCGGCAGCCAAGGACGAATTGATTCAGAAATTCGAGGTTATGACTTATGGGAAAATTGATAATGCAGAAGACCAAATTAAGGCCATTTTACACTTAGAGGATTGGACTGTAAAAGAGTGGATGTCCTTAAAAGAGGGGGAACCATCGTGCAAACAAATACAGTAACCCCACTGTCTTTCACGAGTCCTTCCAAAAGGAAAGGTAGATTTGTTCTTTCAAGACTGCATTCACTAGCGGGTTTGATCCCGCTAGGCCTTTTTCTCATTCAGCATCTTATGGGAAACGCGTTAGCGATACAAGGAAGTGCAAGATTTAATGAACATGTTCAATTTATGACCAGCTTGCCATTTTTGCTCGTCTTAGAAGTAGTATTTATTGCATTGCCACTGCTGTATCATGCCGTTTATGGAATCTATCTATCTTTTATTTCAACACAGAATGCTCATGTTTATAAATATGGCCGAAATATTAGCTTTGTTTTGCAAAGAGTGACAGGAATCATTACCTTTATTTTCGTTATTTATCATGTGTGGGCATTAAGAATAGGGCCTGTATTGAAGGGAATAGAGGTAGATTTCCAGCTTGTAAGTGAACATTTATCGAATCCTTTTATCTTTGTTTTCTATTTAGCCGGTGTATTGAGTACGGTATACCATTTTTCAAATGGAATATCGACAGCACTTATTACTTGGGGGATTACGATTGGGCCAGCTTCGCAAAATGCCATTCGGAAAGTTTGCACAGTCGTATGTATCGTATTAGCTGTAGTAGGAGTATGGAGCTTAATCTCATTTGTTAGTTAGGGATTCCTCTACAGGAGAAACAACGGGAGAGTGGATGATATATATGAATAATCAAGAAATCATTGTTGTCGGCGGCGGCCTAGCCGGGCTGATGGCGACTATTAAAATAGCAGAAGCCAAAAGAAAAGTGAAATTATTTTCCCTCGTTCCTGTTCGCCGTTCCCATTCAGTATGTGCCCAGGGCGGGATAAATGGTGCGGTGAATACAAAGGGTGAAGGGGACTCCGTATGGGAGCATTTTGATGATACGATTTACGGCGGGGATTTTTTAGCTAACCAGCCGCCGGTAAAAGCGATGTGTGAGGCAGCACCAGACATTATTTATTTACTGGCAAGAATGGGCGTCCAGTTCAACAGGACGGAAGAAGGGCATATTGATTTTAGAAGGCTGGGAGGAGCTAAATATTCAAGAACAGCCTTTGCTGGAGCAACGACAGGACAGCAAATTCTATATGCATTGGATGAACAGGTTCGAAAATATGAGGCGGAAGGACTTGTTGAAAAGTTTGAATATTGGGAATTGGTCTCACTTGTGAAAGATGATGAAGGAAGATGCAGGGGGATTACGGCGCAGAATTTAAAATCAATGGAGATTCAAGTTTTCAAATCTGATGCCGTTATTCTTGCCTCGGGCGGTATCGGAAACATCTTCCGAAAGAGTACAAATTCTATCATTAATACAGGAAGTGCACATAGTATTGCCTACCAGCAAGGCGCTAGATATGCAAATGGGGAGTTTATTCAAATCCATCCAACAGCTATTCCAGGAGATGATAAACTGAGGCTCATGTCTGAATCTGCTCGTGGAGAGGGAGGCAGGGTCTGGGTGTATCGCGATGGAAAGCCGTGGTACTTCCTAGAGGAAAAATATCCTGCCTATGGAAACCTAGTACCGAGAGATATTGCGACAAGGGAAATCTTCCATGTTTGTGTAGATCTGAAGTTAGGGATTAATGGAGAAAATATGGTTTATCTAGATTTATCCCATTTGCCGCCAGAACTGCTTCAGCGTAAACTCGGCGGAATTCTCGATATCTATGAAAAGTTTGTTGGGGATGACCCACGAAAGCTGCCGATGAAAATTTTTCCGGCTATGCATTATTCTATGGGCGGACTTTGGGTTGATTATGAGCAAATGACGAATATCCCTGGGCTTTTCGCTTGTGGAGAATGCGATTATCAATTCCATGGAGCTAATCGCCTTGGCGCTAATTCTTTAGTGTCTGCCATTTATGGAGGTATGGTTGCGGGACCAAATGCAGTGAATTATGTAAGTGGTCTTGCAGAATCATATGATAATCTTCCTTCTTCTATTTTTGAACGTGAGCAAAAAAAGCAGGAGGAAGAAATCGAAAAAATATACAAAATGGATGGGCCGGAAAATCCATATCAATTGCATGTAGAGATGAGCGATTGGATGGTAGATAACGTGACCGTCGTAAGACATAATGACCGTTTGCAAAAAACAGATGAAAAGCTGCAGGAGATTCAGGAGAGGATGAAGCATATTGGAATTGACGACACTTCCAGATGGCAGAACAGAACTGTCCCTTTTGTCCGTCAATTAAAAAATATGCTTGAGCTTGCTAGGGTTATAACGGTAGGCGCCTTAAACCGTAATGAAAGCAGGGGTGCACACTATAAGCCTGAATTTCCGGAACGGGATGACGAGAATTGGCTAAAGACTACGATCGCTACCTATACTCCATTTGGTCCAAGTCTATCCTATGAACCGGTTGATCTGAAATACATCACACCGAGACAAAGAAGATACGACATTGTCACATCTAGAGAAGAACAGCAAAAAAATGAGGAACCTTCAAAGGTTTAAGAAAGGAAGGTGATGACGGTGACCACTACAACAGATATCCGGCTAAAAATAAAAAGAAAAGACTCATCCGATGGTGAATCCTACTGGGAAGAATTTAGTATTCCTTTCCGAAAAAATATGAATGTGATTTCCGCCTTAATGGAAATCCAAAGAAATCCAATTAATTCAAATGGTGAAAAAGTAAGGTCCGTTGCTTGGGAGTATAACTGCCTTGAAGAAGTATGTGGGGCCTGCAGTATGAAGATTAACGGAAAGGTAAGGCAGGCATGCTCCACATTGGTAGATCGTTTAGAACAGCCCATCTCCTTGGAACCGATGGAAACCTTCCCTGTGGAAAAGGATCTAGTCGTTAATCGTGACCGAATGTTTGATGCCCTAAAAAAAATTAAAGGCTGGATCAGAATAGATGGCACTTATGCGATGGGGGCGGGTTCGTTAATTTCATCTGATGATCAGCAGGAAGCCTATAAATATTCGACATGCATGACTTGCGGCTGCTGCCTTGAAGCATGCCCAAATGTAAACAGCAAATCACCATTTATTGGTCCTCAAGCCCTTGGACAAACGAAATATTTTAATATGCATCCTACAGGTGCACAGCAAAAACATGAACGACTAGAGGTCATCATTGGTGAAGAAGGAATAAGTAACTGCGGAAACTCCCAAAACTGTGTTCAAGTTTGCCCGAAAGAAATTCCATTAACTACTGCGATCGCTGAGTTAAATAAAGATGCTAACCGTTACGCATTATGGAGCTGGTTAAAGAAATGAGCAGAGAACAAACTTTTACCTATGATGTGCTTGTAATTGGCGGTGGTCAGGCTGCTTTAGCTGCAGCGATTGCGGCAAAGGAGGAAGGTGCATCTGTTGCCGTTTTAACGAAGGGGAAGGCTGGGCTAGGCGGATCGTCTGTAATATCAGACGGAGTTCATTCTGCTATCTTTTCCCCTGGAGATTCTCTGGATCTATTTTATCAAGACATAATTAAAGGAAGCAGACAAGTTGCTGATCGTTATTTAGCTAGAATTCTTGCAGAAGAATGTACTGACAGGGTCAACGAACTAGAAAGCAAATTTGGGATTGAGCTTGAAAGGGAAAGGCAAGTTAGTACACCTGGACATTCATTTCCTCGGAGGGTATACGCTGGAAAAGGCATTGGCAGAAATATAACAAAAACGATTGGCAGCTATGCAAGGGAAATCGGGATTGATATTCATGAGCAATCTATATTAGTTGATTTGATTAAAGAGAATGAGAGGATTACTGGGGCAGTCGTTTTGCGAGATAAGGATATATATGTCTATTATTCTTCAGCTATTATTCTAGCTACGGGAGGCTTTGGAGGACTCTATTCTTCTACAGATAATCCAAGGGATATTACGGGTGAAGGAATTGGCATGGCTTGGCGGCATGGTGTGAGGCTTGTCGATATGGAATTTGTGCAATTTTATCCGTATCGGCTTAAGTCTCCGGCCAATGTTGATATTATGACAAGGATTTTTGGAAAAGGAGCTATTCTTTTAAATGAAGAGCAGGTCCGATTTATGGATCAATTTCCAAGAAAAGAACTTGAAACAAGAGATATATTAAGCTATTCCATGTTCAAACAAGGGAAAGTGCTGCTTGATTTCTCAAATGTGAAGGAAAAAGATATTCAAACAGACAGCCCCCACCTTTATCGCCTCTTTAAAAAAGGGCATGAAGGTGATTGGATCATGAGTCCTGTGCAGCATTATTGCATGGGAGGAATTGAGACTGATGAATGGGGCAGGACAAATTTGCAAGGCTTATATGCTTGTGGAGAATGTTCGGGTGGTTTGCATGGAGCTAATCGTTTAGGAGGGGGATCACTTACGGAGGCATTAGTTTTTGGGCATCGTGCCGGAAAAATGGCTGCAAGTGAAATGTGGGAATCCCAGAAAAACAAAAAGCGTTTAGTTGATGAGTTCTTCGTAAGTGAGAGCAAACGAACAATGGAACAAGAAGTAATACAGAAAATGAAGGAAATTATGTGGGCAAAGGTTGGAATTGAAAGAACCATTCAGTCCTTACAGGAAGCAGTAGATGAGTTAGAATCTATCGCGTTGGAATTGGAAGAGGAGCAAAATGTCTTAAATTTACCTATACAGGATAAAATTCGGACTGCGTGGGCTTCAGCATTAGCAGGGATGACTCGAAAAGAAAGTCGAGGAGCGCACAAGATTCTTGATATTCCAGAGGAAAAAAAGGAATGGGAGAAGAAAATTATCATCTATAAATCTTCTATTATTTTTTTGGAGAATAGCAGTCAAAGACAATAAAGTAGAACATCAATTTTCATGAAAGGGGGAGAATGGATGAGAACAATCACTTATAATGCGATCGTTACTCAGGTTGCGAGCATGTGCCAAGAGGCAAATTTTGAGTTAGGTCAAGATGTGATTAGGGCCTTTCAGTCAGCGTTAAAAAAAGAAACATCTGAAACGGGGAAGGACATTTTAGAACAGTTAATTTTGAATGCAGATATTGCTAAGAGCGAAAGAGTGCCAATGTGCCAAGACACGGGAGTTTCTGTTTTTATCGTTGAGGTTGGTCAGGATTGTCATATTACGGGTGGCAGTATTTATGACGCGATTAATGAAGGGGTTCGAAAGGGATATGAAGAAGGCTATTTAAGGCATTCCATTGTCGATCATCCGATTACCCGTGAAAAAAGTAAAGGATATAACACTCCATCAATTATTCATATTGAGCTTGTTCCTGGCGATGAAATCGTCATTCATATGTCTGCGAAGGGCGGAGGCAGTGAAAATATGAGTACGCTGAAAATGCTGAAGCCTTCAGATGGATTGGAGGGGATCAAAGCTTTTATTCTGGATACCGTTTCAAAGGCAGGTCCCAATGCGTGTCCTCCTTTAGTTGTAGGAATCGGCATTGGCGGAAACTTTGAGAGATGTGCTTATTTGGCCAAGAAATCTTTATTTAGACCCATCGGCCATCGGAATGAACGGCCTGAAATTTCAAAAATTGAAGAAGAACTCATGTTCAAAATTAATGAGCTTGGGATTGGACCTCAAGGGCTTGGCGGGAATACAACAGCACTCGATGTCAAAATTGAAATAGAGCCATGTCATATTGCTGCACTTCCAGTGGCTATCAATTTAAATTGCCATGCTAGCAGGCATAAAGAAGTACGATTATAGGAGGGAAGCAGGTGTCAACTCTTCAAATTACAAGTCCTTTCGATGAAAACACATTAATGACATTAAAAGCAGGAGATCGTGTTCTAATCAGTGGAACAATCTATACAGCAAGAGATGCGGCTCATAAAAGAATGGTAGAGTCTCTTCAGAAAGGGGAAGAACTCCCTTTTGCTATTTCTGGCCAAACGATTTATTATGTTGGGCCAACCCCGGCAAAGCCTGGTCTTGTTATAGGTTCTGCTGGTCCGACAACAAGCAGCAGAATGGATAAGTATACCCCTTCTCTTTTAGATCGTGGCCTGAAAGGAATGATCGGAAAAGGCTACCGAAGCCAGGAAGTCATAGAATCTATGAAGAAAAATACGGCTGTATACTTTGCTGCTATCGGAGGATCAGGCGCGTTAATTGCTAAAACGATTAAATCAATGGAAGTTGTAGCGTACGATGATTTAGGTCCAGAAGCGATCTACAAATTAGAAATTGATCAATTTCCGGCAGTCGTGATTATTGATAGTAATGGAAACGATTGGTACGAATTAGGAAAGCAGCAGTTTCAGGAGAAGAGTGAATTGATATAGAAAAAAATTACTTCATTAGGGGAATGGGTTTAACTTCAATGATGAACAAGGATTATTGTTTTATGACGACCGTTTTAGGTGGGAAGCGAAGAAAACGCGCTCCATGAAGCCCTCATGACGCTCGTTTTCGTTAGGAAATCGGGAAAATATGCAATATGAAGCTCTCATGACACTCGTTTTTGTTGGGAGTTCAAGGAAATGTGCAACATAAGAGCCCAATGAAGGGCATCGATCCTTTCTGATTACATTGCAAGTCTTAAAAAGTGTAGAAGGCAGGTTAAAATATGAAATACTTCGCAGTTTTATTGCCAATGCTAAATGAAGAAAAGAGCCAATTATATCGCCCTCAGCATCTTGAATTTCTCGAGAGTATGAATAAGGAAGGTAAAATCTTTGCAAGGGGAAGATTTGCAGATGGCTCAGGCGGAATGGTGATCTATATAGCGGAAACTTTGGATGAGGCAAAGTCATTTGCCGAGAAAGATCCTTATATTATTCACGAGGCAAGAGGGATGGAAATTCATGAGTGGGAAATAATTAGTGACGCAGTGATGAACTGCAGTAAAGTTGAATAGAATTCAGACTGGATTAAGAAAGATTAATTATTAAGAGTAATATATAAGTGCCAATTCACAATAAAATGTGCGTTGGCACTTTTTTCCTTCGTGTGTCCATTACTATATTAAAAATCATGTATGATAATTATTGGTATTTGGTCATAAAATAAAGCAAGAAGATAGATAACGGAGGATGGAAGTATGAGTGATGGGGTTAGGTTAAGGCCGCTGGAAAGAGTCGACTTAGTTTTTGTTCATAAATTAAACATCAATGCCAACGTGATGTCCTATTGGTTTGAAGAACCATATGAGGCTTTCGTTGAATTGCAGGATCTGTATGATAAACATATTCACGATCAAGGTGAACGGCGATTTATTGTGGAAAAAAGCGGCGAGATGGTCGGTCTTGTAGAATTAGTAGAAATTGATTATATCCACCGGAGGGCAGAGTTCCAAATCATTATTGATCCCAATCATCAGGGACACGGTTATGCAAAGGCAGCAACTCATCGTGCAATGGATTATGCTTTTTCTGTATTAAATCTTTACAAACTCTATTTAATTGTGGATAAAAATAATGAAAAAGCGATTCATATTTATAAAAAACTGGGATTTCATTTTGAAGGTGAATTGATTGACGAGTTTTTTGTGGATGGCGAGTATCATAATGCCATTAGAATGTGTATGTTCCAGCATCAGTACTTGGGGAGTAATTCAATGGATGCCTAAATTGTACAGATTTCCCGGCTAATGGAGAACTTCTAAAGAGTTCTTCTTTTTTTCATTCATATCAATTGACAATAGCTAATGTTTATCTGTTTAATAAAAATAATATATCTTTTTTACATACATTCTTTAGGGGCTGGCGATGGAGATTCAGCAGTTAGAATTATTGCAGAGAACGATTGATTATATTGATGAACACATAAAAGAGGAAATAAATGCTGAGGAATTAGCTAAAATAGCGGGATATTCTCCGTTTCATTTTTACCGTATTTTTCGAAAAGTTCTTGGTTATACAGTGATGGATTATGTTGTAAAAAGAAAGCTGCAACATGCCTTATATGAATTAGCCAGAGGTAAAAAGGTCCTTCAAATTGCTCTAGATTATGGATTTGAAACACATGCTGGATTTACAAAAGCCTTTAAGAAATGCTTTGGCAGTCCACCCAGTTTATATAAGCTTCATTGTCCTATTTCACCTCCTCAGAAATTAAATTTAAAAGATTTGTTTGAAAAAAATCTTGGCGGTATTGTTTTACAGCCTAAGATTATTTCAAGACAATCGTTCTGGGTTGCCGGAAAAAAGTTTGAAAGTTATGTTCCAAATGTTACTTACACAAGGGATGCCCCAGCCTTTTGGGATCAGGATGGCCTAAATGATGGTTCTGTTGAAAGGGCCTTATATGAAACATTGTCTCCAAAAAAACATGGGGAATATTGTATAAATTTAACTGACGATATCCATCAAGATTATTTTATATATTTATTTGCGGTTGAGTTAGATCATCAGGCAGAACTCCCGAGTGGATTTATGAAATTTAAAGTTCCCGAGTCTGTTTATGCCATTTTTAAAACGCCTCTCGTTGAAAAAGAACAATTTGCTTCGGCCATTAAAGGAACTTGGCGATATATTTTAGAAGATTGGCTTCCGAATTCGCTATATGAAGTGGATGAAAGAGGCTATGACTTTGAATACTATGATGAACATTGCCATTATTGGGATTATGAGCGAATCTTTATGGAAATCCATTTGCCGATAAAAGAAAAATCTAGGGGATAAGAACATTATCCTCTAGATTTTTTTAGTACAGTCTTATATAAAAATAAGACTGGTGTTAATAAAAGAGCACTAGCCACAATGGCTGCTTTAATCGTAAAGCCTGAAGCAATAAATCCAATGAAAGGCCCACCGCTGATTTGTCCAATCGCATCTACTTGGCCTTTTACGGAAAAGAAGGTTGCCCGTGTAGAAGATTCAGGGATCAGTTTATTAAGCCATATGTCTTCTAAAGGATGCATGGATTGTCTTGTCACTTGAATGACAATATAGAAGACGAGCAGACTGATAATATTGGTTGCGAAGGCAAAGCCTATTAATGAGAGAATAATAAGGCAGCTTCCAATAAAGAGAGAGACATAGATGAGTTTCAGCTGCTCATGAATATAGCTGCGATTTAAATAATGAAGTGCTGTAAATGATAGTAGAACAACTATAAATTGGACTCCGCCTACTAAAATCACTAAGCCTTGATCAGATAATGCTGTTAGATTGGATGCTTCAAAGAAATGAGAAATCCATAGCCGATCAAATCCTTCGCTGTAAAATCCGACAAACAAAGCAATAAGGAAGAGCAATCTCATCAAATAGTTAGCTCTTGAATAAACAATAATTTTCTCCATATTTCCTTTCATGTTTGCCCATGTTGATGTTCGATTCACATTATCTAATGGCTGAAAGTTTTCTTCTTTCATAAATAGGATTAAATAAATGCTTAGTCCAATCATGCATAGACCGCCAAATACAATAGGAAGATTAATCATAAAATAACCAGTAAAGATGCTTAAAGGAATCGCAAACATCTGTCCAAGATTACCAGCCTTCGCACCCGTTAAAAATGCAGAAGAAGCACGTTCTTCCCCTATTGCATCTGCAATCCACGCCTGCTGTGAACCACTTGTAAGGGTATAACCAATTCCCCAAATGACTTGAGAAATCATGACAGCTGTAAAAAAAGGAAATAACCCCTCCACTAGAAATCCTACTCCAATTAAACAGTACCCCATAACAATGGAAAGCTTTCGGCTTTTTAAATCCGAAATGACCCCAGTAGGAATTTCAAAAAGGAACACAGTCAGCTCCAATACAGTTCCCACTAAAACTAACTCAATTGGAGTGAGCCTAACGATTTGCACTTGATATAACAAGTTCATTGTAAAAATAAAAGTAAAGAAAAATTGTGCTAAGAAACATGTGTTGACATATACCTGATATGGATTCTTTGTGGTGAATAAATTCATTTTCCTTCCCTCCTCCATTCATTATAGAAAGGAGGACGTTGCATTTCTTTTCCAAAATTGCGATGTTAAGGAATGTAAATTTTTTACATGTATTTAATAATTAATTAAAACCACTATGTTATGTTGTAAATAGAAAGTTCCATTGAAAAAGATAAGGAGCATATTAATATGGTTATTAATAAAAGAAATGTTCCAAAAATAATCTTGACTGTTATCCCAAAAATATTGCAAATCTTTTTGAATGCTTCACTTGTCATTTTGGCTACTATTTTATCTTTTTTATTAATAAAGGAGTTAATCATTTTTTTTCAACTGATAATAGAAAATGACAGTAATGATTACAAGCTTTTCTTAGCCAATATATTAATTTTCTTTCTGTATTTTGAATTTATTTCAATGATTGTTAAGTATTTCAAAGAAAATTATCATTTTCCCCTTCGATACTTTATCTATATTGGCATTACCGCAATGCTGAGACTGATTATTGTGGACCACGAAAACCCGCTTCATACACTTATTTATTCACTAGTAATTTTGGTTCTCATTATTGGATATTACATGATGCATATTACTCCAAGGACAAAATAGAATAGTAAAAGCATTTTGTAGGTGAATGATCATTGAAAGCAAACAGGACCAATCATTTGATTAGCCCTGTCTAAAAATAATTATTTCGTTATTTGCTTAATAAGCTTTTTATTCCCTTTTTCCAATATATTTTCATAATCGATGTATTCGTAAATATCATCTGCAATGTTTCCGCTGAACTTCGCTAATTCTTCAATCGTTAAATCTTCAATCGCTTTCTTTTGCTCTTCACAATAAATGATGATTTTGCCGACAATTTCGTGGGCATCTCTAAAGGCTGTTCCTTTGCTTACTAAATAATCGGCAACTTCAGTGGCATTTAAAAACCCTGCTCTAATAGCAGACTTCATGTTTTCTTCCTTTACATGCAGGGTATCGATCATTTTTGCCATGATTTCAAGGCAATCTAATACCGTATCAAGGGAATCGAAAAACTGTTCCTTATCCTCTTGCATATCTTTATTATAAGTTAGTGGTAAGCCCTTTAGTGTAGTTAATAATGAGAAAAGGGAGCCGTATACTCTGCCTGTTTTTCCTCTAATTAATTCAGCAGCATCAGGATTTTTCTTTTGTGGCATGATGCTGCTGCCGGTTGAATACGCATCGTCCATTTCGATAAATTTGAATTCTTGGCTGCTCCAAAGAATCAGTTCTTCGCTCAATCTGCTCAAGTGCATCATGGTAATGGAAAAACCAGACATAAGCTCAAGTAAGTAATCGCGATCACTTACACCATCTAAGAAGTTGTCTACCGGTTTAGAAAAACCTAATAGATCAGTAGTTATTTGGCGATTGATATTATGGGTTGTTCCAGCCAATGCGCCGCAGCCTAGAGGGTTTTCATCCAATATGCCGATCGCATTTTCAATTCTTTTTTTATCACGGCTGAACATTTGTACATATGCACCTAAATGATGACTAAATGTAACTACCTGTGCTCGCTGCAAATGGGTATACCCTGGCATCATGACATTATTGTCAGCAGCTTTCTTATTCAACGAATCAATCAGCTGCTGCAGCGATGACATAACTTCTCGTGCTTTATTCTTTGCATAAAGTCTCATGTCAACAGCAACTTGATCATTTCGGCTTCTTGCCGTATGAAGCTTTTTCCCGGTTTCACCAACTCTTTGTGTCAAATTCATTTCCACAAAAGAATGGATATCTTCATAATCTCCTTCTACTTTCAAACTGCCAGATTCGATATCTTTTAAAATCGATTCAAGTCCGCTAATTAGTAAATTTCCTTCAGACTCAGTCAATAATTCACATTTTACAAGCATTGAAACATGCGCGATGCTTCCATTTATATCTTCATAATATAGTCGATGATCTACAGGCAGAGAAGTATTGAATTTCTCCATGATTTCATCTTCTCGTTTTGTAAAGCGTCCGCCCCAAAGTTTCACTTATACTTCAACCTCTTTTCATTGAATCTTCAATAGACAAGTACCATTGATATGTGTATGCCTATCACTAACATTAATATTAAGATATTTTAGAAATACTTTCCTGTAATTCTTCAATATTTCCTTTTTTACGCATATACCAAACGCCATTTGATACCGCAAAATTGTAAAAAATAAATCCTAAAACTGCCGCAATAATCGACATAAATGGTTCAGGGATGATTCCATGTCCTCCAAAGTTTCCTAAATAGGAAAGTCCAACAAGCATTAAAATATAAACAACAAGATAAATTCCACCAATAATTTCTATTGTTTTGTATTTATTGATAAAGTGGGAAACTAAATAAGCGCCAATACCAATAATCAATCCTGTAATTGCAAGTTGTACCCTGCTCCAGTTTGTCCAATAAATAAGAAGCGTAGCAAAAACAAAGGCTAATGGGGCAATAATACGCATCCCTGGAAGACCGTTGTTTTGCGTTAAACCGACCTTCCGGAAAACCATGACAGTCACACAGGCAGAAGCATATTTAAAAATACCAATTGCTCCAACAATGGCCACAATCGCAGTCCAGCTTTTTAATGGGAATAAAAAGAGCAAACCGATAAAGAAATTAAGAGCAAGTGCACGAGTTGGTACACCAAAACGTTTGTTAATCGTTCCAAAATAAGATGGTAAGAACTTACTTTTTGCCATTCCAAAAACATGTCTTGAAGTTCCGGCTGTATAAGTTAGTGCAGAACCTGTAGGGGAAACCATAGCATCAGCTGTAATGATCCATGATAGCCAAACCATGTTCGCCATCATTGCTAAATTAGCAAAAGGAGAATCGAACTTAATCCCGCTCCAGCCATTAGCGAGCATATCTGGTGGAACAGCTCCAATAAAAACGATTTGGAGTAACACATATAATATAGCTGCAACGACAAGGGAAGTAATCAAAGCTAATGGAATATTTCTTCTAGGATTGACAACCTCTCCACTCATCATGACGACGTTACCGAATCCAGTATAGGCAAAAAAGATCCCACTTGTTAAGATTGCACTTAATCCCGCACCATATCCATTCGGTGCAAACCCTTGGCTTGTAAAGTTTTCTGGATGAAAACCTGTCATAAAAAAAGCAATGATTGTTAGGACAGGAACAATAAATTTAATTGTAGTAATCACTGTATTTGTAACAGCAAATAATTTTACCCCAAAATAGTTAAAAACTACAAAGAATGCCATCAAAACTACCGAAGCAAACATACCAGTCGTAGTAAGCTGTTCTTTCGTAATATCATACAGTCCTGGCCAAAACTGATTTGCATATTGGATAACACCTGCGGATTCCACTGGTGCAGTTGCACAGTATCCAAACCAGATGGAATAACTAGTCACTGTAGCAAGCATTGTCCCATGGGAATAAAGGGGATAGCGGCCTAGTCCGCCTGTTTCAGGCTTAACCCTTCCTAATTCAGCATAAATAAGAGCGATAAGTGTAATTGCAATTGCACCGATTATCCAAGACATAATCGCTGCTGGACCAGCTAATTTTGCTGCTGCCCATGGTCCAAAAAGCCAACTAGATCCAATAATTCCACCGAGAGATAGTGCTGTTAGCGACCAAAATCCCATTCTCTTTTTCAAATATTGTTCTTGATTCATGAAGTTCCCTCTCTCTTAGAGTTATATTGTTTCTTCAATAAAATCCCCAGAATAGCTAATCATTTTATTTTTAACTACACGAAAGATTATTATTAATTTTTCTATTTTTCTTATTTTCCGAACACTCTCCTCTCAAACTTATTAAGTAAAACGAAGTGTTTGAATAATAAATCTTATTTAAGGGTATATATTCGACAATTACCCTAAAACAAATTATATTTAACGCTTTGATGAAACGCAAGAAAAATTTTAAATTGTTAGTCAACTTTATTGCTTTTATTATTTCCAAAAAAAGAAAGACTGTTGAGGGTGGTTCCCAACAGTCTTAAATCATTTTATTTGGTGAGTTTGTAAGTTTGTAAACGCGCCTTGGTCTTCCTCTTGCAGGAAATGGCTCAAGACCAATGTATTCAGCTAGTCCAGCATCGCAAAGGCTTTCGATAAAACGCCTTGTGTTTCTTTCGTCCTTAGCAAGTTGAACGGAAATATCTTTTACGGTAAATTCTTTTAAACCTGACTTTTTAACTAAAGAAAATACTTCAATATAATGTTTCAAGTTAATTTTTGCTTTTTCAAGTGCACTCATAAAGTGTTTATCATTAAAATATGGAAAGTCATCTATCTCCAAACTTTCACTTTCTGCCTCCACAATTTCTCCATTTTCCTGAACAATGATGATAGAACCATTTCTTTCTTTAGAGTAAATTAGTGCATTGTTTGCATTTAATTCTGCCGAAAAAATTGTTTCACCATAACCGATCCCAACACCGACTTTTAAACCAGATTCCAATATAAGCCTGTTAACTGTTTCTTCGATCCTTTGAATTTCTCTTTCACTGTCACCACGGGAGCTAAATATTAAGTACCGCCCAAGTCCTTTTTCAATAAGGGAACCATTTAAGTGCTGACTAAGGTGAATTAAAATTTCTTTTAACTTCAATTCGATAAACTGAAGTTGATAAGATTGTTTCAAACTTCTGAAATGATTTTCTAAATGGACCATTTCAAATACTTGTACAGCTACTTGGGAGTCCCGAAAGTATAATGTTTTTATTTTTTCAGAAAGAATCTTTAAAGTATGTTTGATTTCAATATCACTTGTTGAGATTCTAAAAGCAGGGATCCCCATTTTTTTTAGCCGCAAGTATACTTCTTCATAGCAGGTGATGGCCCCTTTCGTTTCGCCATTTTCCCAGCAATGGTGATGAAAACGAATTAATTCCTCTGTCGAAGTATCCTCAGAAAAGGTTTTGAGAAAAATTTTTTCAGGCTTTATTGTAAGTTGGTTTAAAGCGGTCTCCAAATGGCTTTTTGATATCTCATCTATGCTAAAGTGATCAAAATTGGATCCTGTTTGATAAACAAACTCTATCAACCCTTTGAAAATACCAGCTTCCGTATGATCGATAAAAATAAGGTGTTCAGTATCCTCAACCTCATTGCATGCTATGTTATATGATATTCTTCCTGAGAATATCCAAAAATCAACTTTGTTATGATTCTTCTTTATGAGATCTTCTGTTTCTCTTACTTTTTTATATGGATACGATAGAAAAATCGCATCTAGATGTAAGCCGTGTGCAATATGTAAAATTCTTTCTACAGTAGATTGTGGACCGACAATCCCCACCCTAAGCATGTACAAAAGCACTCCTTTAAAATAACTTATGACTATGATTCTATCTTAATCATACACATTGTTGCGAAAATAATTAAGTATAATTTTGATACTGTTAAAACGAATAAGAATATAAGAAATCAACGAAAGATATAAAAGGCAAGAAAAAATCCTCCCTTTAAAAAAGGAGGATTTATCTATCATTCACTCTTTAGCAATCTGACACTTTCATCAAACTCTTTCTCAATTTCCTCGTTGCGTTTATATGTGATTAAGCTGACAACATAGGTAAGGATTAAGTTGATGATAAAGCCTGGTACGATTTCATAGAGAGTATCTCCAAGGCCAGCATTTTTCCAAATGATAACCGTTAATGCCCCAGCGATCATCCCCACAATGGCGCCCCAGTTTGTCATCTTCTTCCAATATAAGCTTAAAATAATGGTTGGACCGAATGCTGCTCCGAAGCCAGCCCACGCATAAGCAACTAGACCTAAGATTGTATCATTTTGTTCCCAAGCAAGTACTGCAGCAATAACTGATACAGCTAAAACTGCCATACGGCCAAAGAAGACATATTCTTTATCAGTACCATCTTTTCTTAATAATACTTTATATAAATCTTCAGTTAACGCACTTGATGTAACAATTAATTGAGACGAAATCGTGCTCATGATGGCTGCTAGAACAGCTGCCAATAAGAATCCTGCGAAAAGAGGATGGAAGACAATTTGACCTAAAGTTAGAAAAACAGCTTCAGGATTGTCTAACGTAAATTGTGGATTCTTATGGAAAAATGCAAGACCAATTAAGGCTGTGAAGATTGTTCCTAATAAAGAGAAAATCATCCAGCCGATACCGATGCGGCGAGCACTTTTTGTTTCTTTGACAGATGAAATTGCCATAAAGCGAACGATAATATGAGGCTGACCAAAATAGCCTAATCCCCATGCCATTGCTGAGATAATTCCTATAGTTGTTGTCCCTTTAAAGAAATCAAGTAATGTTGGGTCAATTTCTCGAACAGTGGCAAAAGTTTCGCCTAATCCGCCTGTTTGTGATAATGCCAAAATTGGAACTAGAAGTAATGCAACTAACATCATTAGACCCTGAATGAAGTCAGTGTAGCTAACTGCCAGGAAGCCGCCAAATAAAGTATAGGCTACAGTTACGCCGCCAACAATTAAGAGTCCTATATGGTAGCTCGTACCAAATGAGCTTTTGAAAAATACTGCCCCTGCTACCATTCCAGAAGACACATAAAATGTAAAGAAAATAAGAATAACAATACCAGAAACAATTCTTAATAATTTTGTTGTGTCTTTAAATCGATTTTCTAGGTAACCTGGTATAGTAATTGAATCATTAGCGACTTGTGTATAAGTACGCAATCTAGGCGCTACAAGCAGCCAGTTCAAATAGGCTCCAATGGTTAATCCAACCGCAATCCAAGCATCTGCTAAACCGCTTACATAAATTCCGCCTGGAAGTCCCATTAACAGCCAGCCACTCATATCTGCTGCGCCTGCGCTTAGCGCCGTAACTGCTGGGCCGAGAGAACGCCCGCCAAGCATATAGTCGGTAAGATCACTTGTTTTCCGATAGGAGTACCAGCCGATGATAAGCATTAGTGCCATGTATACGCCTATCGAAACAAGCTGAAGACCAATATCTGACATTTTTACCCCTCCAATTCTTTGAAATAAAATTAAAAAACATATAAGGAATACTATTCGAAATATAACATTATTCGACAATATGCGTCAATATAAAATTTTCCTAATATAATATTAATTTGGTGGAAATTCTGATGAATGTTAATATCAACATGAAAAGTGTAAAATAAGGAAAACAGATGATTGGGTGAACAAATGAATAAAGAAGTCGCATTTAAGGTGAAATCAGTATTTATAAAAAATTTTCAATCAGGATATCCTCTTATTCCGGAAGAGGCAATTATTAATATACCGAGTGGCATAGCCGAAGGAAGCATAATAAATTTAGTGGATGGCCAAAATCGGTATTTGGCTACAGGCTATTATGGGAAGCAAAATAAGGGCAGAGGTTGGATATTAACAAGAAATCAGCAGGAATTAATTGATCAATCCTTTTTTGAAAAAAAGCTTAAAAAAGCATTGGAAAGTCGCAAAAAGTTTTTTGATGATCCAGATACTACCGCCTTTCGTGTTTTCAACGGGGAAGGTGACGGAATTGGCGGGTTGACGATTGACTTTTTTGCTGGATATTATTTAGCTACTTGGTACAGTGAAGGGATTTATTATTTTAAAAATGAAATTATCAAAGCTCTTTTCGAAGTGGCAGATGCGAAGGGGATTTATGAAAAGAAACGCTTCAATATAAAAGGAACCTATATAGAAGATGATGATTTTGTGGCAGGGGAGCGTGCCAGTTTTCCACTTATCGTTAAAGAAAATGGCATTAACTTTGCAGTTTATTTGAATGATGGAGCAATGGTAGGCGTTTTTTTAGACCAAAGAAATGTCCGCAAGGCAATACGTGATAAGTATGCTAAAGGCAGAACCGTATTAAATACTTTTTCCTATACAGGAGCTTTTTCTGTAGCAGCCGCTTTAGGCGGGGCTTTGAAAACAACAAGTGTGGACCTTGCCAATCGAAGTAAGAGTAAAACGATTGAGCAGTTCAGTGTAAACGATATTGATTATGAAGCTCATGATATTATTGTAGAGGATGTATTTCATTATTTTAAGTATGCTGTTAGAAAGCATTTAAAATTTGAAATGGTCATTCTTGATCCTCCGAGCTTTGCACGATCTAAGAAACATACCTTTAGTGCAGGGAAGGATTATCCGGCTTTACTTGAGGAAGCGATTCAAATAACAGAAAAGAATGGAATTATCGTTGCCTCAACAAATTGCAGTACATTTGATATGAAAAAATTTAAGGGATTTATTGAAAAGGCATTTAAGCAAACAGGAGATAAATATACAATTCTAGAGGAATTTAGTCTCCCTGAGGATTTTAAGACACTGAAGGAATTTAAAGAAGGCAATTATCTAAAAGTGGCGATAATCAAAAAGTTGGCGTAAAAAGAAAGTGGATGCATTAGAAAACTCTGATGCATCCACTTTTTTTATTAAGCTGATTTTTGAATAGCAGTGATGTATTCTTTTCCTTTTTTCGTATCAAAACGGCCTTCCCACTTAGACATAACAACTGCTGCAAGTGAATTACCGATAACGTTGACAGCCGTACGGGCCATATCTAGAATACGGTCGATCCCAGCAATAAAGGCAAGGCCTTCAAGTGGAATGCCTACAGAGCCTAATGTTGCTAAAAGAACGACGAAGGAAACTCCTGGGACACCAGCAATTCCTTTTGATGTAACCATTAATACAAGCATTAACGTAATTTGTTGGGTAATACTTAAATCAATCCCATACATTTGAGCAATAAAGATTGCTGCTAATGCCTGATAGAGAGTAGAGCCATCCAGATTAAATGAATAGCCTGTCGGAATGACAAACGAAACAACGTCTTTTGGACAGCCGTATTTCTCCATCTTTTCCATCACTTTTGGAAGAACAGTTTCAGAGCTTGCCGTTGAATAGGCTAAAATAAGCTCGTCTTTTAAAATCTTGATGAGATGCAGTAAGCTTGTGCCACACATTTTCGCAATAACACCAAGTACGACAACGACAAAAAAGATCATTGTTAGATAGACACAAATGAGTAACTTTCCAAGTGGAATTAATGATTCAACCCCGAATTTTGAAACAGTAACTCCGATTAAGGCAAATACACCAAATGGAGCAAATTTCATGATTTGATTCGTTACCCAGAACATGGCGTCAGCTGTTCCTTGGAAGAAAGCAAGGACTGGTTTTCCGCGCTCCCCGATTGCGGCAATTCCTAAACCAAACATAACTGCAAAGAAAATAATCGCTAGCATATCCCCATTCGCTAAAGATTGAATAATGTTTGATGGGACAATGTTTACAAACGTATCGGCAAAGCTATGACTTGTAACTTCGTTTGTTGTATCAACATATTTTTGAATATCACCTTTTGCCAGTTTCGACATATCAAGGCCAGCACCCGGTTTAGCAATGTTAGCAGCAAGCAAGCCGATGATAATGGCAATGGTTGTGACAATTTCAAAGTAAAGAAGGGTTTTTCCGCCAAGTCTTCCTAATTTCTTCATATCCCCGGTTCCAGCAACGCCAAGAATTAATGTAGAAATAACAATTGGGACAACAATCATTTTAATTAGTCGGATAAAGATATCCCCGATTGGCTGTAAATAAGTTGAAACGGCAGGGTTTCCGTAAAATATCGCTCCGACAATAATCCCTAGAGTTAATCCAACAAGAATTTGATAAGCTAAGCTAAATTTGAACTTTTTCTTTTTCATCAAATCACCTCTCCTTATATAATGAAAACGCTTACTATGCGATAGGGAAAATAATAAACTAATTATATGGAGAAGTTACTGAATCCTACAAAATCCGACAATATTTTATTAAAAAATAAAAAGCCCCCACCTAAAAACCTTTAAGTGATGGGCTATTAACAGAAAAAGCTAAATTCAATTATTAATTGTGTCATTTGATGAAGGTCCTATTTATGAACCTTGACTGAATTTCTCCATTGTATCAATATACAAAACTTGCAGGAACTTTTTTATATTAATTTTTACTTTCATTGTTTCATGGGTGTCTGTATCCATTTCTTTCATTCGCATCCTGATTTCATGAAAATCAAAGTAGCGAGGAGCATAATATTCAAATGTAGGGTTCGTGTAATCGAAACTTCCTAGTGAAGCTAAGTTATTTAGCGCCGCTATAATGGCCCTGCGGATCCGCTGTTCAATGGATTTAATTTCTTTTTTCATTTGGGGAGAGTCTGTTTGATTCGAAATGGCTACTGCCTCGTATAATTCTTTTAAAGGAGGCAGCAGAGTGCTCCCATTTTTTTGATTCATTAAGTATTCCATCATCAACACCATATCTTCGCTGCCTGCTTCACCGATAATCCCCATATCATTTAATATCGATAAAACGATTTCTTTCACGCTTTGTTGTTTTTTCGTGTTTTTAGTTGTTTCAATGTGGGCGAGTGATTCTCGGATAGATAATAGAGACTGCTTGAGATGAAATTGGTCAGCTGTTCTTTTTAGGATGCTGAATACTTCAACCCGATTGATTGGTTTGTGGATAAAGAATTCAACCCCTTTTTCATAAGCCTCCCCGACCATTTCTTTATTTACTATTTGAGAAATCATAATAAACTGGCCTTGAAACCCTTGTTCTCTTAACTGTTCGATCGTTTCAATCCCATCCAGCTCTGGCATCAAAAAGTCAACTAAGACAAAATCAGGACGAGTTGAAAGAATAAGCTGAAGCGACTCATGTCCACTCTCAGCCTCACCAATAACATGGCCAAGTTCTCCATCGACAATGATTTTTTTTAGCATACTTCGGCTTGCTGCATCATCATCTATAATAAAATATCTCAGTTTAATTCAACCCGCTTTCTTATGTTACTAGTTGGAATATGTATTCGGAAAATGGTTCTATTTGCAGAGGATTCTATTTTAATTTGGCCTTCTAGCGAATGTACAATGTCTTGTACATGGGAAAGGCCAATGCCAGTTGCGGCCACACCGTGATCATTATATTTAGTCGTATAACCTGGTTCAAAAATAAGAGACAAGTTCTCATCTGCGATTCCTTTTCCTGTATCCTCTACAATGAATACAGTATTTGCAGACTCATTAATGGCTTGAATATCAATTGCCCCTATGCCCTCGATGGCTTCGACTGCATTTGCAGTGAGATTATTTAATATCGCAAGGAGGGGAATTTGCTGAGCTGTCTCAAAATCAATGGATGTCTTTAGCTGAAAGGTGATTTCTTTCCCTAACAAATCACTATATTTTTCATTTGATATTGCTACGATACCGAGAACATCAGAAAGATAGACCGCATCTGTTTTCTTTTGCGATGAAATTTTTGCTAGTCCAGAAAGAATTCGCTGCGAATCTTTTTTCACTTCATGTATTTCTTGTGCGATGAGCAATGCTTGCTTACTCAACTCTGAAAGATTGTGCCTTTTTAATTTTCGATATAAATCATGGCTCGATCCTGTAATCTGTTCAATATGATCGATCGACTTTTGTAAATAAAGAGTTTCTGCATATAATTCTGATCCAACCTCGAGCATTTCTTGCATCTGTTTTTTTTGCTCAGAAATCGTAATGGAACTATATATTCCTACTACAAAATAGCTTCGGAGTAAAGCTACACCGCTAAGCATTAACCATTCTTGCAGATTAATGTTCGAATGATGGATAAGCAAATAGCGCATAAGATGCTCGGCGCTGTTTCCAATGAATTCGAAGCAGGCAGCGAAAACTCCAAGGAGAAGAGGAGAGGATTTGTAATTATTAATATTAATAATGCTAAATCCTAAAGCAAACAAGAAATAATACAGAAAAGCTGGGAAATGACTCTCAAAGCTTAGCCCAAAAGAAACATGGTTGAACACCAAATCCTCACAGGTACGCAAACTAATAACAGTCATTCCTGTAATGACCCCTGTACGAATTAAAGATACTGGAGGAAAAATAAGAATCAGCAAAAAAAAAGCAATACTGCCTAATCCGAATCGAAAATCCTCCCCATAAAAAGGGACCACTTTGACCTCACTTAAGAGAGCAGTTAAGATTGCAGTAAGAAATAATGGAACCCATTTAATTCTGATAATATTTCTATTGAATATGTATGTGGAAAGCATTGAATTCTCCTAATAGGGGTAGTGCCCCAACTGATTAAAGTTTCATTTTATTATAATCTAATCCTATATCAAAAGGAATTCACAATGAAAAAAGGTGGATACATTAGAATTCCCCTAATGCGTCCACCTTTTTTCTATTAAACAACGCCCTGTACAATCATAGCATTAGCGACACGAATAAAGCCTGCGATGTTTGAGCCGATAACTAGATTACCTGGATAGCCATATTCTTCAGCCGCATTGACTGTGTTGCGGTAAATATTTTTCATGATTTGATGAAGTTTTTCATCTACTTCTTCAAATGTCCATGCAATTCTTGCGCTATTCTGAGACATTTCGAGTGCTGAAACAGATACTCCACCGGCATTTGCCGCTTTTCCTGGTGCAAAGAGGATGTCATCCTTTAGAAACACATCGATCGCCTCTAGGTTAGACGGCATATTGGCTCCTTCACCGACAGCTTTGACACCATTGGCTACAAGAATTTTTGCAGAGCACTCATCTATTTCGTTTTGAGTTGCACATGGAAGAGCGATATCACATGGGATCGACCAGATGCCAGAACAGCCTTCAACATATTGTGCATGAGGGTGTTCATAAACATATTCATAGATTCGCTTGCCCTCAACCTCTTTTATGCGTTTAACAGTTTCAAGATTTAACCCATTTTCATCATAAATATATCCATTAGAATCACTGCATGCTACTACTTTAGCGCCTAATTGCATGGCTTTTTCAATCGCATAAATTGAAACATTCCCTGATCCAGAGACAATCACGGTGCTTCCGTTAAAGCTATGGCCTTTATCTCTTAACATTTCTTCAACGAAATAGACAAGTCCATATCCAGTTGCTTCTTTACGTCCTAAACTTCCTCCATATTCAAGCCCTTTGCCAGTTAATACACCAGCTTCATAGGCTCCGCAAAGTCGCTTATATTGACCGAACATATAGCCAATTTCTCTTGCGCCAACTCCAATATCTCCTGCTGGCACATCAGTATCAGGACCAATATGCTTATATAGTTCAGTCATAAAGCTTTGCGTAAAACGCATGATTTCTCCATCTGATTTTTCCTTCGGATCAAAATCTGCCCCGCCTTTTGCTCCTCCAATTGGGAGACCAGTTAAGGAATTTTTGAAGATTTGTTCAAAACCGAGGAATTTAATGATGCTGGAATTTACGGTAGGATGAAAACGAATGCCGCCTTTATAGGGGCCGAGGGTACTGCTGTACTGGACGCGAAATCCGCGATTTACTTGTACCTTTCCTTTATCATCAGTCCATGGAACACGGAAAGTAATGACCCTTTCAGGTTCAACAATTCTTTCGAGAATGTTTTGATCCATATATTTCGGGTGTTTAGAGAATACAGGTAAAAGTGAATCAAAGATTTCTTCAACAGCTTGATGAAATTCTGATTCAAACGGATTTCTGATTTTCACCTTTTCAAATACTTCATTTACATAATTAACGGCTACTTTGGATTCGTTTTTTTTCACTTCCTCTATAGTTTGCATAATGATCATTTCCCCTCTGTATAAATTAATTGTTTATTAGATAACAATATTTGGATATTTTTAGAATTTATAACCAAATAAATGGATTTTCTATTAAAGAAATTTTATAATGAAAAAATAATCTAAACAATATGAATTTTAGATAAGAACAATGCCGCTGTGAGATGAATCGGGGGAGATGGGTATATATGGAATTAAGACAAATACAGTATTTTATGGAGGTTGCAAAAAGGGAGCACGTGACTGAAGCTGCAGATGCGCTCCATGTAGCACAATCAGCGGTTAGCAGGCAGATCTTTAATTTAGAAGCAGAGCTCGGAGTCGATTTATTTATTCGCGAGGGCAGAAATGTTCGGTTAACACCAATAGGAAAAATATTTCTCGAGCACATGGAGGAAGCGATGCATGTGATAGAAAGTGCGAGACGTGAAGTAGATGAATATTTGGACCCGGAGAAGGGGACGATTCGGATTGGATTCCCAAGCAGTCTTGCTGCATATACACTGCCGACTGCTATTTCTGCCTTTAGCAGGAAGCATCCGGAAGTGAAATATCAGCTGCGTCAAGGCTCTTATCAAAGTTTAATAGATGGGGTAAAAAAGGGAGATATCGATATGGCACTCCTTGGTCCAGTTCCGAAAGATGATAAAAAAGTGCTGGGAAATATTTTATTCACAGAAAAAATAGTCGCTCTATTGCCAGTTAGGCATCCTCTAGCGGATCGGAAGTCAATCAAATTAAGCCAATTAAGGGATGACTCCTTCGTCTTATTTCCAAACGGCTATATTTTGCGTGAAATTACTGTAAATGCCTGTCAGCAGCAAGGTTTTCAGCCGAATGTGACATTTGAGGGAGAGGATATAGATGCGATAAAAGGCTTAGTTTCAGCCGGTCTCGGTGTAACGCTAATTCCCGAAATCACATTGATTGACAGTTTGCCCCGTCAAACAGTAAAAATCCATATCGAACCTCAAGTCACAAGGACGGTAGGGGTGATTATACCGACTGATCGTGAAATGCTCCCAACTGCGAAGCTATTTCATGAGTTCCTGAATGAATTTTTCAACATGCTGGGAAGTTTTCAAAAATAAAATAATAAAGGGTGAAGGTATATGTATCAAAAACCATATGCAAATGAATATCCTGCTTATTTTTCAGCTTATGTTAATTTAGTGCCAGAGGGAGAAATGATTCTTTTATTAAATGAGCAGTTGAAGGAAACGGTGAATGCGATTAAAGATGTGACAGAAAGACAGGGTCAATTTCAATATGAGTCTAATAAATGGACGGTAAAAGAAGTGATTGGACATATGGCAGACACGGAACGTATTATGGGTTATCGGATTCTTTGCATTGCAAGAGGCGAAACGTCTCCGCTTCCGGGATTTGACGATAATCTTTATGTCCAAAATGGCTCATTTAATCAATTGTCTATGCAGGAACTTCTAGACAATTTTTCAATTGTACGCCAATCCACAATCGTTTTGCTGAAAAGTTTAGATCCTGCTGCATGGCTGAGGAAAGGAAATGCTAATGGCTCTGAGATTACAGTCCGTGCGATTGCAAGTGTTATAGCAGGACATGAGCTTCATCATCGAAATATTTTGCATGAGCGCTATTTCATGTCCAGTGAATTTCCATCTAATTAAACTATTACTATAAAAAAACACGATGAAGCTCTATATTAGATCTCCATCGTGTTTTTTAAACTTTTTACTCTAACCCTTCAATTAATATTTCCTTTGCAGGGGAGAAGTCTTCACCCGTATCCAAGTAAATTACCCTTACTATGTCACCTTCCTGGAGATAAATAGCCATTGGGCTGCTCTCTGAAGAAATTACGTAGTTTTTTCTGTTATCTAGGAGGAATGACACAATCGTGAAATCTCCAGTCTTCTCTTTATAAACCCGTACTACGGTTCCGTTTACTTGTTTTTCCTCGGCCTTAGAGCTTCCGTCTACAGTGCCGCCGCCTCTCTGGAGAGCTGTTTTGTACAGCTTTAAGGCTTCGTTTGGCGTATTTCCATACACGGAAATTTCCGGATTAGCTGCTGAAACAATAAAGTAATTTTGTAAAAATCCGTTAGAATCGAGCACTGGCGTAAGCCAGCTTGCTTCTCCATAGAAGTTATACAGGACAGGCATCTCACCATCCCATTTCTTTTCTATAAATTTCTTCTCAATGATTTGTAAAGCACCTTGGGAGTCCATGTAGGATTCTTCAAGATTACCAGTATAATAAGTCGCTTCACCGGTTCTTGAGTTGGTCAGGGAATACCCAAGCATCGAATCCACACCTTCTTTCGGACTCGTAAAATCGGTAAAGTAATACATATCGCCTTTTTCATCAAAGATGGGACTAACATTTGCTTCAGTGCCTTCATCTGAAGGAAGCTTTACATCCCTTTTGCCAAATACACTATTCCAGAATCCGTGAACATAATTTCCGAAATAGCTATTTTGTAAGCTGACGGCCTCTGGAGAAACCGCACCATCAATAAATGCCGGCACGTTCGCTAAGCGATATTCCTCCGTATCGCCATTTTTAGGATCCACCATGATAATTCCTTTAACATCAAAACCATTACGGGCTGAAACAAATTCACCAAATGTGCGGATATAATGTGGTTTTCCCTCATCATCAATCTCTAATTGGGCTTCGCCGTAAAAAATATGCTTCGGGTACTGCATCCGAATATGGCGTTCAAGATTTTTATTAAAATATGAAGAAGGAGTGTAAATCATTTCAGTCTGAATAAATTTAGGATTTGCAGAAGAGTCAGTAGCACTAATGGTAAAATACCCTGGAGTTTGTTTCCCATTGATCCATTTGAATAATCCGGAAAACTCAACCGGAGCAATATACACATAATTCCCATTCACCTTTTGAATTTGCAAGTTTCCAAGCTCATAATAGCTCGTATTAGGCACTTGTCCGAAAGCTTTCTTCATTTTATTTCTTGCAAATTGAGGCGGTACACTTGCTGGAGTTTCATTTTCATCAAATGTCTCAATCTCCATTTTTTCCTTCATTTTGGCAATTTCATATTTTTCATCAGCATTGAAGAGGAAGGCAGTTAAGAAAAACCCTCCGACTATTAGACTAGCTAGAAATAGCAGGCCTTTGATCATTCTTTCCTTGCCCGAAGCAAACAACGCTCCACAAAGAGTAACGATAATGGCAAAAAACCACAAGGACGTCAGGTTGCGATCGAGATTGGTAATATAATAGAAGGAAAAGACAATTATAATGATAAGAACAATGGCTGTAATAAGTGCTGCTGAGTTTGACTTTTTACCATCTATTTTTTTGTTTTTTGAGAAAGGGATCAGCACTAGTGCAGAAGCTAATCCTGCAATAAGTGAAAAGAGAATGACATTGCTCACACAATCACTTCTTTCATAGGAGTTATTATGTTTATTTACGATTGGTCATATGGAAAGGTTTCAATTTGAATTGTAAAACCCCCTAATTAGGCATCATGAACGTTCATGGAACGCGTTTTTCAAGTTATCCATCAAAAACTCAAGCCATTAAGTTTCATGTATAGTGTATCCCATTACAACATCATAAAAAAACACTGTCACGTTTATCTTATTAGAACGACAGATTAATATACTGATAAAAAAGGCGGGTGAGGAAGAAATTGAACAGAAATCGGGAAGAGCTCGTGATGGAGTGGTATGAAATATATTATGAAGATGTCTATCGATTTATATTGTTTATGATCCAAGATAAACAAAGCTGTGAGGATTTTGTTCATGATACATTCGTTCGGGCGTATACGGCCTTTGAACATTTTGACAACCGTTCGAGCATTAAAACATGGCTGTTTAGTATTGCCAAACATGTTGTCATCGATGAAATACGCAAACGGCAGCGCTGGAGGCTTTTTAATTCCATTTCTAAAGGGAGTGAAATACCTTCTGCTTTTAATGTTGAGCAATATGTGGAAAATAAAGAAATAGTACTGAACCTGATGGAGGCCATCAATCGTTTAAAGTCAAATTATCGGCTTGTCATTATTCTAAGAAAGATAGAAGGCTTTTCAACAATTGAAACGGCGGAAATACTAAATTGGTCTGAGGCTAAAGTCCGAAAAACACTGTCTAGGGCATTGAAGTTATTAAAAAAAATGCATGACATAGAAGGTGGTGAACAATTTGAACAATCAATCTAATGACCAATGGAAGCAATTGAAACATTTTCGACCAACAAACAATGAGAAAAATGCTTTAAGAGTGAGGCTTTTACAAACACTAAATAATCAACCAATTATTCGTTCTCCAAAAAGAAGTTACAAATGGAAGGCACTCATTTCCACTTGCCTGTTCGTCCTAATTTGCAGCGGGTTTATTTGGAAAGTAATTTCCGAAAGTACTCAACCTCGTACTGCTGAGCGTAGAAATGCTGGGGAACAGCCGATTGGGATGAACAATAAATTTACCTGGGAGCTACAGGATGTTTATATAGAGAAGTTATCAAATGGCTGGGAAATCCATTCGGAAATTCCTTCCAGTAAAGTTGGGAACATTGATGTTGTAACAGAAGAGGAGATGAATCAAATTACTTCTGCTATAACAATTGAAGAAAATGTAGAATTACAAAGGTTTCCATACCCAACCCACATGATTATTGAGCATTTGAAAATAAGGGATACAATTCAGCGGTTTCATTTCTTCATTCCAATAGAAAATGAGGAATTTGCTCACTTTACATTTGATTATCCCAAGATTGAACATGAGAAAATTTTTCAAGCAATGAAAACTCTGAAAATCGAAGATGTAGAGCCTGCTAAGAGTAAAGAATAACTATTTGTTAAACATGCTATAGTATTGTACTCTATCCTGCCAGCCCTGAAGCGATTTCGATTATTCTAATATGGAAGTTTATATTTTAATATGTTCCTCGTAAAGGAGGAATGCCTTTTTTTTACTCATAGGGAACAATTATCAAAACAGCTTTCGTTGCAGGATCATACTCCGTCACATATCTTATCTCTGCCGAAAAATTTTTTCCATATTTTGCTAATATATTTAATTGGTAACTATATAGTATCCCTCTTTAGACTCTTTTTAATCTTTCCTCCTTTGGTACCCGTTTTAGATATTATCATCATTTTGCTTTGGGCAAGGCATGAGAATAAAAAGAGAGCTGCAGCAGAACAGGCACAAATTTCAAGAAAAAAGCGGATCCATTCTCCAAGGTTTTGGAAATTGCTTTCAATGGGAATGTTGGAAATTATAAATGATAGAATACGCATTCACTGGATAAATACAAGCATTGTTGTTATTTTGATGCTTATCTTAAAATTTGCGTTAACGAAAACAATCATATAGAAGATAAGACAATGGGATGAAATAAAATGCCCTTTGTCTTTTTCGTTCATTCAGCAATCTTAAGAGGGAAAATTACCTTTATTAGAAAATATAGATAAATACTGTCACATTTCTTTACCTAATACGACTGATATATAGCAAGTGAAAAAGGCGGGTGAGGAAGAACTTGAATAAGAATCGGGAAGAACTCGTAATGGAGTGGTATGAATTATATTATGAAGATGTTTACCGATTTATATTGTATATGATTCAAGATAAGCAAAGCTGTGAGGATTTTGTTCATGATACATTCGTTCGGGCGTATACGGCCTTTGAACGTTTTGACAACCGTTCCAGCATTAAAACATGGCTGCTTAGTATTGCCAAGCATATTGTCATCGATGAAATTCGCAAACGGCAGCGCAGGAGGCTTTTTAATTCTATTTCTCAAGGAAGAGAGGTGCCTTCTGCCTTTAATGTTGAGCAATATGTGGAAAATAAAGAAACCGTGCTGAACCTGATGGAGGCAATCTATCGTTTAAAGTCAAATTATCGGCTTGTCATTATATTAAGGAAGATAGAAGGCTTTTCAACAATCGAAACGGCGGAAATATTAAATTGGTCTGAGGCTAAGGTGCGGAAAACATTGTCAAGGGCATTGCAGGATCTTAAAAAAATGAATGAAGGTGGTGAGCATGTTGAGCAATCAGTATGACGATCAATGGAAGCAATTGAAAAATCTAATGCCAACCCAAATGGAGAAGGATGCTTTAAGAGTTAGACTTAGGCAATCAATAAAGAATCCATCTGTTAACCGTTTCCCAAAGAAAAATTACCAATGGACAGCCATTTTAGCATCATGTGTGTTTATGCTTATTTGTGGAGGGGTTATTTGGAAAGTAATATCAGATGGGACAGGACCGCATACTGCTGAGCCTAGAAATGCTAAAGAACAGATAGAAAATCCATTCAGCTGGGGGCTTAAAGACGTTTACATCGTGCAGTCATCCAATACTTGGGATTTATATTCAAAAGATTCTTCTGCTAAAGTGGGAGAGGCTTCGATTGTTGATGAGGAGGAAATGAAAAGGATAACTGCTTCTTTACCGATGTTTGTCAAAGAAGAACTAGAGAATTTCCCATACCCAACAACCTTGAATATTGAGCATGTGAAAATGATGGATACAGCGATTAGATATCACTTCTTTGTTCCAATGGAAAATCAGAACTTTGTTCATTTTAGTTTTGATTATCCGAAGCTTGAACATGCTGAAATTTTCCAAGCGATGGCTACGTTGAGAATTGAAGGAAAACCCCCAAAACAGTCTGAACAACCAATATATGTGAAACATGGCTATGGAGCAATGATATTTCCAGTCGGGCTGGAACCCATTTCCCTTTCACCGAGCGAAGAATTATATTATTGGGAAGAAGCTTCTTTTAGCGCGTATCATCAATATTTAGACAAAATTTCAGAAGGGCATTGGAAAAGGGAATCGTCTAAGGAGGCAACAACCACATTTGTTTCTGGCAATGGAATGGAGATAGTGTCAATCACTTTAAAAGATAAAAACTTAATATACGAATTTACTTATCTTCATGACGAAGAGCAATGAAATTAGTACTTAGAGACCAATCCATTTTTGAAAATTGGTCTCTTTTTTTAGGAAATGGCTTTTAAAGAGTGATGGTCCAGTCAGCATTTTTTGCTGGATCACACTTTGAAACATATTGGTCCTCTGCAGGAAAATAGCGTTTTTCATATTTTGTTAAGATAGCAGTCTCATCTCCGATATATAGGTCCCTTTTTAGAACCCTTTTTAATCTGTCCTCCTTAGGAACATCAATATATATCACATAATCCAGAAAAGGCCTTACTTCCTCTCGCTGTAAAAAAACCCCTTCAATAATCAAAATGGTGTCCAAATCTATTTTTAAATGATTCAGCAAATATTCATCCTTTTCTTTGTCATATAACTCAATTTGTTTATTAATCGGATGCCCCATTTGAATGGGGGACAAAATTTCGCTTATAAGGTAACCATATCTCCACTGTAAATGGTAATAACATTCCCAATCACTAATTGCATCGTTGTAGCGAACGGATTTGGGGTGAATAAAATCATCTATGTGCAATACCGAAATTTTCATACCTTTGTTCCGAAGGTCTTTTTCTAGGGAACTCGTAAAGGTTGTTTTCCCTGATCCGCCTAACCCATCAATTCCTAATATAAAAATACGATTTTTTTCCTTTGTCTTGAGGATTTTTTCTATTTCCATTTCTCCACTCCTAATGAGCCGTCATCACTAATCTATGTAAAATATAACATTTAACATGCAGTTGAGGGGATATTATCAGAACTCTTTCGATTAGTAGAAGTTCATGACACAAGGATATGCTTGTATTAAATATGGCTTAAGGTTAACCATCCCTTTTGTCCACGAAAAACAATAAAGACTTAGTTCACTGTTTAGATTGTGAGCTAAGTCATTTAATTTGCGTAAATAGAATATTTGAATTATGAACAATTTCTAAAAATGGTTCAAGAGAGATTGAGTTCATTATTTAAAGCTATTTCTACATTCAATCAGAATTTAAGGAAATGGAAACTTATTCTAATTTTTTGTTGAGTTCTAAAAGTTTAGAACATATAATAAATTTAAATCGATCAAAAAAATTAGGGTGGTAAGGAAAATTGGATTCTCAACAAAAAATGATGGAAATCAATCTAGAACAGCAAAAATTAATTTCAAGTCCATTAAGAGTGAAAATTATTTACTTGCTTGACGAACGTCCAATGACGGCAAAGCAGGTGGCAGATGAAATGGGAAAAACAGCCGGCAGTATTCATTATCACATTCAGCAGCTTTATCATGGTGGAATCCTTGAAATTGCGGAAACGAAGGAGAATAGGGGAATTATCGAGAAATATTACCGCTCAAAAGCAACCCATTTTAAGTTAATTGACGAGAATGCTCCTATTCAGGAAAAAAAGATACGTACGAGGGGATCAAGTTTATCACTTACAGACAAAGAGTTGAAAGAATTTGAAGCAGATTGGGACCAACTCATATTAAAATATTTAAAGAAAACAGTTAAAAGTGATAAAGAGCGCACACCTTATCAAATTTCCTGTCAGTTTGAAAAGCTAATGGATGAGGAGGAGAATTAAATGGCAGGATCGATACAAAAGAATCTTATCCTGTTTCTAATCGGTAAAATGACAGCTGTTCTAGGCTCATCGATTTATGGCTTTGCAATCGGATTGTATATTTTAGCAAAAACTGGTTCAAGCCTTAACTTTGCTATTACGCTGCTTTTAAGTGCTTTACCGAGAATAGTGCTCTCCCCGATTGCTGGTACATTGAGCGATCGCTTGAATAGGAAGATGATGATTATAACATCTGATTTTGCCTGTGCTATTTGGCTCGTGATTGTCTTTTTCATATTTACCTTTCTTTATCCGGAAATTTGGGTCCTATATTTAGCAACAGCTGTCCTTAGTATCCTCAACACATTTTACTCCAATGCTGTCACATCAGCGATCTACAACATGGTTGGCCCAGATTACTTGCAAAAGGCGATGTCCTTAAATCAGGCAGCCGCTTCCCTTTCCGCAGTCCTAGGACCTGTCCTTGGTGGTATATTCTTCGGACTCTTTAACATAACTACTTTCATGATAATTAATATTATTACTTTTACGATTTCGGGATTGGCAAGTGTTTTCATTCAATATGATTTATTTGCAGAAAAAAGGGAGGAAATTAATGGTAACTCTGTGTTAACAGATTTGAAATTAGGATTTATCTACGTTAAGAATCAACCCTTTATTAAGAATTTAATTATGATTTGTATCTGGCTTAATTTCTGGTTTGCGGTGTTTCCAGTTGCCATCCCGTATCTAGTTCTCACCATTCGAAAGATGGAGTCCATTCAGCTTGGCATTATCGAAGGAACCTTCTCAGTCGGCATGATGGTGATGGCTATTATTCTATCAACCCGGCCAGAGATCAAAAGAAAGGAACTTAGCATTTTTGGCGGGTTGATCGCTATGTCGACCGTTCTAATTTTATTGGGATTGCCGAACGTTCCAGGTATGACGCATATCTCAAATACACTTTTCTTTCCTTATTTAGTCATCATGGTTTTCCTGCTGTCTACTTTTATTATGCTGATCAATATGCCCATCATGGTTCTTCTCCAAAAGAGCACACCAGATGAATACCGAGGACGAGTCATGTCTCTCCTTGAAACAGGTGCAAGCGCCATGACTCCGCTTGGCTTTATCATCTTTGGTTTCGCTCTTGAAAAGATGCCTGTTTGGATATTACTGGCAGTCTGCGGACTTAGCATCATAGCTCTAATCCTCTATCATATTAAAAAGAAAACCATTACACCTTATTTACGCGAGGATAACAAACCTAAAGAAGTTGTATTGGAAGGGTAAGAGGCAAGTTTTACAATTAGACAAAAAAACAAACATTTTTTTATTTCTACTTTATTTGTTGTTTTGGCAACGATTATTATGACTGTTCGATCCTTTTCTGGTTTACGGATTGTTGGAAAAAACACCGCAGACTATTATTAGGACCCTGTAACATAAAAGGAAGTCAGGCACCCCAAGGAGGTGCCTGATTTTTTTATCAAGAGTTGGAAAACCCCAACATAGGGAGTTTAATGTAAATGTTTTTGAATGGAAAGCAGAAAACACCTTGATAAAGTTTTCTTAAAGTAATTATTCTTTTTTATCCGGAATTCCGCAGCTCTCGTCCGTACAGCTAGCATCTTCCATGCCTTCTGCAGAAAGGTCCTGGAAAGCAGGAGCAGCAGATTCTTCTTCCCAAACCTTTTGAAGGGCACCCGCAAACGTTTCAGGGGCTTGGGCACCTGAAATTGCATATTTATTATTAATGATAAAATATGGTACTCCTTTAATGCCATACTGCTGGGCAATTGCCTCATCAATCCGTACATCATTAGCAAAGGCAGTTTTATCCTGAACAATTTTCAAAGCTTGATCACGCTCGAGTCCGGCTGATTCAGCAATGTCAGCCAGTACCTCTTCATCCCCTATGTTCTTTGAATCTGTAAAATAAGCGTGAAGGAGCTTTTCAGTTAGTTCTGGTTCTTTTCCATTCTCCTTTGCAAACTTTGCCAGTCGATGGGCATCAAACGTATTGCCATGCTTCATTTCATCAAAACGAAAATCCAATCCTACGCTCGCTGCTTGTTGTCCGACTCCTTCATTTGCCTGTTTAGCTTGTTCAATACTCATTCCATATTTCCCGGCAAGGATTTCGTGAATGCTTTTGCCGTTATATTTAGGAGAGTTTGGATCTAACTCAAAGCTTTTGAATTCAACCTCGACTTGATCCTTATGGGGAAATTGGTCAAGTGCCTGTTCCAATCTGCGTTTCCCAATATAACAAAACGGACAAACAAAATCTGACCAAACTTGAATTTTCATAAATGACCACCTCAATGATATTTTCCCTCATATTAGCATACTCATTAATGAAACCAATAAAAAGATGCTCATCGTTCCAAGCAGTTAAGGTTTAATTTGAAATTATTGTGGGAAAACTTAAAAAATGGGGAAACCTGGATAAACGATTTAAATATAATGATAATATACGCGGGTTGTACAGTAGTTGTTAGCCATTCGTTTTGGAACAGAGACAAAGCCATTTGTAATCTAACTTCACTCCTAACATAATGTGGTGATAAAAGGTGATATATGATCAGGGTGAAAACTTCACGTTTCAAAATTTACAAGAACGAAATTTAACATTTGATATGGTTTTTACAAGAATTCTTAAGTTCATTAATAGGAGTCCATGTGGTCATTACCGATTAATGGTCGGGACGGATTCACAGGTTCATTGTGATCGGACGATTTTTATTACGGGAATTGTGATCCAAAATGAAGGAAAAGGAGCTTGGGCCTGTATTAGGAAACATATTATTCCTAGAAAAATGCTTCATTTGCATGAAAGAATCTCGTATGAAACCTCACTGACGGAACAGGTAGTAGCCCTTTTTACACATGAGAAGAAGAATGAAATCATTGATCTAGTCCTTCCTTATCTTTACCACGGAGCTACATTTACAATGGAAGGTCATCTTGATATTGGGATTGGACAAAGAAATAAAACACGGGAATTTGTAAAAGAGATGGTTTCAAGAATGGAATCAATGGGAGTAGAGCCAAAAATAAAGCCTGACGCTTTCGTAGCCTCTAGTTATGCCAATCGTTATACAAAGTAACCCAAAAGAAATTAGCTATATTAATAAACTCCAGAAATGGGGTTTTTATTTTTTTTGTTCTATACAAACTATAACAAGTTTGTTATAGTTTGTATAGAACAGAATGGAGGAGATAGGGTTGATCATTGTTATTGAGCCCCAATCTGATGTTCCGATCTATACCCAGTTAACGAACCAAATTATGGAGGGAATAGCGAGGGGATATTTGAATCCTGGTGATTCATTGCCTTCTGTGCGTGCCTTTGCCGCTGATTTGGGCGTTAATATGCATACAGTGAACAAAAGCTACCATGAATTAGAGAAGAAGGGCATCATTCACATTATCCCTAAATCAGGTGCCGTTATTAATTCTCCGGTCGTAACAATTGAAGTGACCGATCAGCTCTTAAAAGGTTTTAAACCGTTAATAGCAGAAGCATTAGTTTTGGGTCTAGAAAAAGAACAAATTCAAAAACTTGTGGAAACCATTGTTTCGGATTTAAAAGGGGAGTCATGACCCATTGATACAGAAAGGAAGAGGATCAAATGGATTTCTTACTTTTTTTAATCATTATTGTTTTTTTAGTAGCTATCCAAATGGCAACTCCATTTTTAGTTAAACGAAATATTGTATTTGGTGTTTTCATTCCGGATGAATATGATCGGGATGCCAAGTTAATTTCTTATAAAAAAATATATGCATGGCTCATTTTGATCTTTGGTCTAATTGGGGTAGCCATTTATCTTGTATTGGTGCCGAATGGGGATTCAGTCCACTCCAATTTATTATTGCTGCCACTAGTCATTCAATTTAGTCTAATTTTTGTAAGTATTGCGCTTTATTTTTACTTTCATGCAAAAACCATCCAGTGTAAGAAACAGATGGGGTGGGGAGAAAACTTAAAACAATTAAAAGTGACGGATTTATCCGTCCGCTCAAAAGATGAAATGCTTCCTTGGTATCTATACTTACTGCCAATGGTTGTTACTATTGGGATTATTGGTTATTCAATTTTAAAGTACAGATTGCTTCCTGAGCAAATCCCTACTCACTGGGGACCAAATGGCAAGCCTGATGCGTTTACAGGAAAAAATCCTTTTTCCGCCATCTCATTGCCGCTAATCATGTTAACCATGCAAGTAATGTTTTTAAGTATTAATGAAATGACAAAGCGGTCTGGCATTAAATTAAGTGCCACAAGGACTGAAGCCTCCAGAATTCGTCAGCTCACGCTTAGAAAATATTCGAGCTGGTTTATGTTTTTGACCAATATTCTTATTACGTTGCTTTTTTCCTTTTTGCAATTACAAATGATTCATCCTAATTTAGCCGATGGCACTTTATTAATGGCAATTCCCCTCATATTCGTATTTGTCATCCTGATCAGCTCTGTCCTTTTTGCACTTAAAGTTGGAACAGCAGGCGAAAAGACTGATATCAAGTCTGGGGATGGTATTTCCGATTTTGATGAAGATCGATATTGGAAGGGGGGGCTCATTTATTTTAATAAAAATGACCCTTCCATCTTTATTGAAAAGCGTTTTGGGATTGGCTGGACTTTAAATTTTGCTAATCCGATTGGTTATATCATCTTATTTGGACCGCTTGCTATCATTTTGTTCATTTCCTTTTCGGTTAGCTAATAAATGTAGGAGGGTTAACTTTGAAGAAATTATCATATCTTCTATTTGTGATGTTAAGTGTCAGCTTATTATTGTTGGGCTGCAGCAAGGGAAATAAAAAAGAGGAAGTTGCAAGTGAAAAAGGGGGAAGTTCATTGGAAAGCATTGAGGGAGTATGGGAAGGTGTAATACAAATTCCGAATCAGCCGCTGCCTATTCAATTAGAGTTTTCAACGGATGGCGGCACTTTAAGCATTCCAGCTCAAGGGTTGGACAAAAAACCATTTGCCAAAGTGAAATTAACTGATGCAAGCTTGTCATTGGCTATGGAGCTTCAAGGGCAGCATATAACATTTGATGGTAAAGTAGAGAATGAGAAGATTGCAGGCACATTTAAGCAGCAGGGTCAGTCTTTTCCATTTGAATTAACTAAGGGAACTGGCGAAGAGTCTAAAGAAGTTGGCGAACCTGTCCAGATGGAAATAAAGGATGGAACGATGAATGGATTATTGACCACTCCTCAAGGTGAGGGGCCATTTCCTATTATGATTATTATTGCAGGCTCAGGTCCGACTGATAAGAATGGAAACACAACAATATTACCAGGAAAGAATAATAGTTTAAAAATGTTGGCTAAAGACTTAGCGGCAAATGGAGTTGCGAGTATTCGCTATGATAAAAGAGGAATAGGTCAGAATGCAAGCCTCGGAGGAAAAGAAGAAGATGGGCGTTTTGATCATTTTATACAAGATGTAGAATCTTGGGTTCAGTTCGCAAAAGGGGATAAGCGTTTCTCAAAGGTTGGCATTATCGGTCATAGCGAAGGGTCTTTAATTGGAATGACAGCAGCTGGAAAAACGGATGCGGATGTGTATATTTCAATTGCAGGTGCAGGCAGACAAATTGATCAAGTGCTGCTTGAACAGCTAGAAGCTCAGCTGCCAGCAAACCAGCTGAAGGAATCAAAGAACATTTTGGATAAATTAAAGCATGGCGAAATAGTTAAATCTGTCAGTACAGAATTGCAATTCTTATTCCGTCCATCTATTCAGCCATACATCATTTCATGGCTCCAGTATAATCCTCAGGAACAATTGAAAAAATTGGAGTGCCCTGTTTTCATCATAAACGGTACACACGATCTTCAAGTTCCTGTTAAGGAAGCTGAGGCATTGCATGCAGCCAAACCAGATTCCGAGCTATTTATCATAGAAGGAATGAACCATGTCCTTAAGGATTCGCCTAAGGACCCAGAAGGTAATAGCGCAACATACACAAATCCTGATTTGCCATTGGCTGATGGCCTAGTGGAGCGTATGATGGAGTTCTTAGAAAAAAGTAATGTATTAGAAAAATAAAAGACAGGGGCATTCTCTTTGTGAGAGTGCTCCTGCTTTTGTTTGTGCTTGATTATTTACGTATTTTCGGGTTGTTCTCTAATTGTAAGCATGTTCCTCAATTTTGGCAGCTACAGCTTCAGTCAGTTCTGAAGTTGTTTCAGGAAGCGAGGTTGTTAATATCGAGTTTGCGACCTTTGCCAGTATTCCTTCGGCTGTAATATCAAGGCAGCCTGTCATAATCACTTTCGCGTTACCTTTTTGCTCCGCTAAAAAATATCCGTGGCCCGTAAATTTTTCATTTAGCCCCTTTAAGTTAAATGTCACTTTAGAAGGCTCTTCCCAGCCTGTAATATCAACCTTTAACTCAATTTTCTTCTTCATGAAACCAATATCACTTTTAAAGCACCATGTGGACTCTTTATCACTGAGAATCTGATGTTCAATATACCCGGGTACAAGTGGAGCCCAGTTATTAATATGACTCACAAAATCCCATACAGTCCGAATAGGTGCATTTACTTCAATTTGATGATTATAAATCGGCATGTTTTCCGCCCCTTTAGAAATTATTCATCGTTGCCTTACATGAAAATGTATTCAGATTAAACAAAAGGTATTCCCTTAAGAGTGCAATGCACCCCAAATAGACACTTTTTCATAAACTGTCCACCAAGGGTGCCTGCCACCGTTTTTTTTTTGAAAAATAATTCTAATGACCTATCGAAGTTAGGATGAAGGACTCAAGGGTTATCATTGAGGGATACAGAATGTTTCCAATGTTATACATAATAGGGTACTGGAGGTGTGTCTTGTAAAGAGGCAACACAACCAACATCAAAGGAGATGAAAGGATCAATGTTAAAGAAGAATATGAAAGCTTTTCTATTGGCACTAGTACTATTATTAGCATTTTCACCAATGGGTGTAGGTGCTGCTAGTAAAGCGGAAAGCAAATCAGCTGCTCAGCTAGCGCAATTAGTCGGAGAGTTTAATTTTTCCTCATCGAACAGAACAAGTGTTATTGTCGAATTAACAGAGTCATCCTTAGTGGAAGCAAAGCATAAAGGAAAGAGCCAAACCAAGGCAAATCTTGCTAACACTCGTAATCAAGTAAAATCAAATGTTAGCAATGCGGCAAAAAGCTCCCTAGTCATTCGCGAATATGATTATGTATTCTCAGGCTTTTCTGTTGAACTGGCAGAAAATGAAATTCCCGCTTTATTATCCGTGCCTGGAGTAAAGGCAGTTTACCCAGATGTCGAATATCAGGCAACTAGCTTAGGAGAAGGGGAAGTAATTTCCTCTGAGGAGTACAGCCCAAATATGCTCGATAGTGCACCTTATATTGGTGCCAACAAGGCTTGGGAATCAGGATATACAGGGAAAGGTGTAACCGTAGCGGTTATCGATACAGGGGTTGATTATACTCATCCAGATTTAGCAAATGCTTTTGGCAGCTATAAAGGCTGGGATTTAGTTGATAATGATAATGATCCACAAGAAACACCAGCTGGCGATCCTAGAGGTGATGCAACCACTCATGGTTCGCATGTTGCAGGGACAGTAGCGGCAAATGGCTATATTAAAGGTGTAGCTCCTGATGCTACTTTACTTGCTTATCGTGTATTAGGTCCAGGCGGGCGCGGAACAACGGCAAACGTTATTGCTGGAATTGAAAAGGCAGTTCAAGATGGCGCAGACGTTATGAACCTATCACTAGGAAACTCTTTAAATGATCCAGATTATGCAACAAGCATTGCATTGGACTGGGCAATGGCTGAAGGCGTTGTTGCCGTTACATCCAATGGAAACAGCGGTCCGAATAACTGGACGGTTGGTTCACCAGGAGGGGCTCGCGATGCCATTTCTGTAGGGGCTACACAGCTTCCGTATAATGTATATGATTCTTCTATCTTCACATCTGAGGGTGTAGATTACCCTTCAGCAAAAGTAATGGGCTTTCCAAACGATGAAGCTTTAACTGACCTTAGCGGACAAACATTGGAGTTTGTACATGTTGGATTTGGTTCTCCTGAAGAAATTGCTAAGGAAGATGTAAATGGAAAAGTAGCCCTTATCAGCCGCGGAGCTGGTATCGCGTTTGTTGATAAAGCATCAGCTGCAAAGGATGCAGGTGCAGTTGCTGCGATTATTTATAATAACGTAGCTGGTGAAATTGTAGTGGTGCCTGGCACGGCAATTCCTACGATTAGAACAACTGCCGAAGATGGTGCCAAATTATTAAGTGAATTAGAAAAAGGAAATAACCAAGTTACTTTCAACATTGCATTTTCCAATCAAGTTGGTGAAACAGTCGCAGATTTTTCTTCACGCGGCCCTGTTATTAGTACTTGGATGATTAAGCCAGATGTTTCTGCACCTGGTGTGAATATTGTAAGTACGGTTCCGACTCATGATCCATCTAACCCACATGGCTATGGAGCAAAGCAGGGAACGAGCATGGCATCTCCTCATGTTGCCGGTGCTGCAGCACTGATTTTGCAAGCAAACCCGAATTGGAGTGTTGCTAATGTGAAGGCAGCACTAATGAATACGGCTGAGAATCTTATAAATCCTGCTACTGGCCAAGCTTATCCGCATAATACGCAGGGGGCTGGAAGCATCCAGGTTTTAGATGCGATTCAAACAAAAACACTTGTGACTCCTGGAAGCCACTCTTTTGGAACTTTCTATAAAGATAAAGGGAAGCAAGTGGAAAAGCAGCACTTTACAATTAAAAACCTATCATCAGAACGCCAGACTTATAGTTTCGTAGTGAACATGGGAACGGATGCCATAAAAGTATCAACAAGCAACAACTTAAAAGTCAATCCTGGTCAATCTCAAAATGTTAATTTAAATATACAGGTTGATGCAGGAGTCCTTGCACCAGGCTATTATGAAGGCACCATCACAATCAGCAATGGTTCAGAAACGCTTGATTTACCAACAATTCTGTTTGTAAAAGAGCCAAATTATCCTCGTGTGCAATATCTTGGAGCGGGTCAGACTAGCGATGGGAAAATTGAAATTGAAGGCTATTTCCCGGGTGGAGCAGAGGAAGTTGAATTATTTGTCTATGAATCGAATAAGGACGGTACGACATTAAAATATTTAGGTGACATTGCACTTTACAAGGATGTAAAGGCCGGCTACACAACATTCGAATGGGATGGAATACTTGCAGATGGAACTAAACTTCCAGCGGGGTATTACAACATTTATGCCTACGCAACCTACCTAGGTCAATCAGATTTAGCAGGCACAAATATTTTAATCAAATAAATGATTGAAAAAAGGTCATCGTTCCCATTTGGAATGATGACCTTTTTACCTTGAAGGATTTGCTGTGCATTATTCAGCAACTTACATAATAAATCATGCAAACAATAAAACTCTAAAGAGGTGAGCCAGACTTTTCCTTCAATTCCTCATACCATAATTTCGTTTTGTCAGGATCTTTATCATTGATAAAGATTTTCCTTTTCTCCATTTCAATATAGATATATGGCGAAGAGCCTTTTTGAATAAAGAGAAGGCTGCTGCCATAGTCCTTAATTTTAAAATGGCCTTTTGATAGTGTTGGCAGCCCAACACCGTTCGTTCTTAATGTAACTTCAGGCATTATATCCATTAATTCAATCCGTTTAATATCAGTCGTTCTCCATTCATCCCCATACATGCCCGTAATTTCAAAACGATCATCATGAACCTTAAGTTCATAGCCTTGATAGGTATAAACGGTGAGAGCAATTATAGAGCCAATTACGGCTACAAAAAGCACAGTGCTAATGATATAGCTTCGCTTTCTCTTACTTTGTGTTTCATACTTTGATAAATAAATGAGTCCGCCCATTAATAAAAATAGCATGCTTCCAAATTGAGCTTCAATTGCATATTTAAAGGAAGTAAAGGAAAGCGGAAGTAGAAGAACCATGACAACGGCAGTAATCAATATTAGGCTCCCAGTTTTCTGTGGTAAACGATTTGTAATTAGCTGCTGCTTTTCTTCTTCTGTACGAGAGGAGAATCCAGAAATAAGATAGTAAGCTTTCTTATAGCGAATGGCCCAGCCTATTAAGCTGAAAATGATTATAATGATGAGTTGTGAAATGATAAGTCCCCACATAAAAGCTGCCTCCTTTTGAATACTTTATTAATTATATACAAACATTGGCAAAAATAGGAGGCACTTATATTAATTTATTAAGTCAATCGAAATAAGTATTTTTAACTATTTATTTTCCTAATAAAAGGTACCAAATCCTTATTCAGAAAATATAGACTATTTCGTATGATTTATTTAGGAAATAGAAATATTTTAAAGGAGTGGTGTCTTTGTTAAAAGTCTTATCTAGTTCTGCATTAGCTCTAACATTAATTGGAAGTACTGTTTTTTCAGCGGGGGTCAATAAAGATGTAACCACGAAAGAGAAGAGTACATATAATCTTAATTTAGCTCATTATGTAGGAGCTTCACCTGAACTTGCAGAGCAGGCAAAAAGACTTGGACTCGATCTTTCAAAAGTCGACCCTGCTGAAAAAGCAGCCAAGCATGGGACGAAGTTTCAGCAAGCTGGGAATAATCATGTTGCTTACAGAAATGCAGATGGAGATATTCCTGTTCTAGTCATTCTAGCAAAATATAAAGATGGTGACGAGCCTGTCGGGGATATGCCTGGACAAGTCCCTGCTCACTATTATGAAGATTTAATTTTTGGAACGGAATATAATCCATATGAGCTTGATCAATTTAAACAGTATGCTGAGTTTAATGGGGAAAAGGCTCCGACTGATCGAACGATGCAAAATGTTTATAAGGAATCAAGTAATGGCAAAGTAAATCTTGTCCGTAAAGAAAATACAGAATTTGTGTGGGTTGAAATGCCGAAGGGGGCTTCCTACTATTTAGACCAACAGGGGAATTATGCTGAAAGTGGCAAATATGTCCTTGGGAATGAAAATGGGGATGCCCATATGGGTGAATTTGTTCGTGATTTACTGAAGACAGTAGATGAGCAAGTGGATTTTTCCCAGTATGCTGAAAACGGGGAAGTTCCGACTGTCTTCATCGTACATGAAGGAACAGGAGCAGAATTCAGTAGAGATCCGGCACAAATTTGGTCTCATAAATGGAATATTCTTAGTGCTTTATATTACGGAAAATACTATGAAACTGGTAAACCTGCAGATGTCCACGCAGGCATGAGCCAAGGGGATTGGATTAACAAAACAATTGCTGAGGACATGACTTATGATGGCGTCATCGTAAACAACTACAATATTCAGCCGGCGATAGGCGGAAATGTTGCAGGATTTGATACAGCTTCTGGTAGATATGATGAATCTAAGAAAACAGGCCCATTCCCAGCACAAACAGGGGTGTATGCACATGAATTCGGTCATGCTCTAGGATTGCCTGATTTCTATGACACGGCCTATTCATCTGAGGGAGTTGGAAACTACTCCATGATGGCAGGCGGTTCATGGATGCGCTATCCAGACAATGCTGCTTATTCTGGGAATTCTCCAACCCATTTTGACCCATTCTCAAAAATTTTCTTAGGCTGGGCAAATCCAATTGAAATCAAGCCAGAAGATGGGGTACAGGAAATTACCCTCCCACCAATTAATCAAGCTTCAGCTGAAAATGGAATTATTAAAATGACAGTCCCTGGCTCAAATGGAACAGAATACTTCCTATTTGAAAATGTCCAGCAGGACGGGTTTAATAAAGGGTTAATTCGCCAAGGTCAAAATGCTCACGGATTAGTTGCATGGCATGTGGATGAAAATATCATTAACCTTTATCAAACGGCAGGCTTCCGTCCGAACAATGTGGAAAACTGGATGAACAAGCGCTTCCAGTACAACCAGTCTGAAACGGCAAGTGATGGAACAGTTGTGACACATTATGGTCTCTCTGTCCTTCAAGCTGACGGAAAATATGATCTCGAGAAAAATGTAAATCGCGGAGATGTGGGCGACTTCTTCAAAACGGGAAGTAAGCTAACACCTGTTTCAGGTAAGGTTCATACAGGATCCTATTACTTCTGGAAGGGCCAAAACTCAGCACCTGGTGATTCCGGAATCCATGTAACCGATATTGTTGAAAATAACGATGGCTCCATTACGGCTAAATTTTTCTACAATTCGAACCAAGGAAATAAATAATTAAAAAACCTGATCCCTTAATTTTTTTAAGGGATTCAGGTTTTTTTTAAGCATTTTAGGATGATTTCATTCTAGCCAAAAATGCTGGACGGACATTTTGAGATGGAGTGGTTCTTAAAAAGTCCAAGCAGAAATGCAGGACGGACATTTTGGGTGAAAGAGGCTCTTGAAAAGTCCAAGCAGAAATGCAGGACGGACATTTAGAGTGAAAGAGGCTCTTGAAAAGTCCAAGCAGAGAAGCCGGATGGACATTTAGAGTGGAAAAGGCGCTCGAAAAGTCCAAGCAGTTATTATATAAACGAAAAGATGCCACCCTTCAAAGGGCGGCATTACCTTACTAAATGCTAGATTCATAGATTTTCAGATTTGCATAAATGATTTCTAATGTTGGTGCTTGAATATTTGTGGCTTGTGCACGTTTTAATAAGTAACCGAAAAAATGATCTGCTTCAATTGGGAGCCCCTTTTCCATATCTCTTTGTAAGGATGACTTAAATTCATAGCTAAGTCTCTGTAGTTGAGATAACTGAACTTCTTCAATCTTCTCAGCGACAGGTGCGTTAATGGCTCTCATGATGCTGACTGTCTCCTTAAGAACCTTTTCGATTGTGTTAAGACCAAGCTCCTGTTCGCAAATAGGGCCGCTTGGCGAACGGAATAGGGAAGTAACTCCTGATGCAGTTGTGATAAATAAATATTTATGCCACATTTCCTGCATGATATTTTCGGATAATCGAAAGTTTGCTTGAGTTCCAGATAAGGCATCCTGCAGTTTTATAATACGTTCTGTTTTCTCGCCATTTCTTTCCCCGAATACAAGGTCATGGGCTTGACTTTTTTGCAAAACTTTTCCGGAGTTGTCAAGGGTAGTTTCAATAAAGCATAAACCTCCAATAACCCGATCCTCCCCGAACACCTCAACAAGCTTTTCAATATGGGCAATCCCATTAAGCAATGGGAGGACCATTGTTTGATCTCCGGCATAAGGCTGGATACTTTCAATGCCGCCATCCAAATGATAAGCCTTCGTTGAAAGGATAATGACATCGAACGGTTCAGCCTTTTCTCCTGATAATAGTGTTTTAGGTTTTAGACTCAGATCCCCATGAATACTCTCAATCATCAATCCTTCACGGTCAAGCTGCTGTTTTCTTTTCTCCCGAACGAGAAATGTAACATCCTCCCCTTTTTCAACAAGGCGTCCGCCAAAATAACCGCCAACTGCACCTGCTCCTACGACTAATATTTTCATATATTTAAACCTCCTAAGTAGATCTGCTTCTGCATCTTCTTGATTGTCTTAATATTATAATAATTGATTTTGAAGTTTCTATGAAATGAAAAGTACCATTAATTATTTGCCGGCGGTATGATGACTGGATTAGGACTGCCAGTTCCACCACCATTATAATATTGAGGCACTTTACCAGGATGAAACCAGTCGCCGATTTTGATCTGGTTGGACACCTCAATCGGTTCTTCGATTAAAGGGATAATGACGTTCATATGCACTCTTACATTTATATAGACTTCGAGATACGTATTATTAATGCCTGTTTCCACAATCTTTGTTTCTAAATCTGAAGTGACATCTCCGAGGATTTCTAGCCTGACGGGGATTTCTGGCCCAAGATTGGAAAGTAACGTCATCTGTGTGGCCATACCTAATGGGATATGATAAACAATCCCTTTCGAGCTTTTTGTTTTTTCTTTATCAATATTAATATCATTCTTGAAGTTTTCAAGTTGCTCTAAATCCCCAGCTTCAACTAAATCTAAATATTCCTGTACTCTAATCGTTAATTCCGAAATGACTTTATTATACTGAGGGTTAAAACTGTAACTGGCATCACCGGCATTTTCATGCTTCACGATTAATTCATTAATATCAATGCTTTCTGTAGCTTTTTTGGCAATCGCATCATTTATTGCCTGAACTGCGAATTGGCGGGCTCTCGTTTCGGCAATCCCTATTAATGTTGGCTCAAGCTTTTTGTTTATGATAATAACACTGAAAATGGTTATTAGGATAAAAATAACAAACGTAATCAGAAAAACATATTTAAAGGGAAGCGGCCCCTTTTTAACAGTCCATCTCCTTCTTCTTTTTATGAGCATTCAAAACCCTCCCAACTGAGCTGTTCTTGTTTAGTCGTTCTTTAAGTTCCACGAAAAAACTGATTCGGGCTTTGTACAAATATATGACCATAATAAGAAAATAAACATGCACAATTTGTTTGTTTTGAAAGGGTTTTGTAGAATAGTTTAATTTGGTCAGCTTTTTCGGAAAATAACTTCCTGATCAAGCACGACTTCTTTTGGAGGGAACTCCATAGGTGGAGCATATGGAATTAATGCAAAATGGATCTCATTGAGTTCAGAGGGCAGAGGAGGGGAGATGAGAAAGCTCATTTGTGTATTCCCGCCGCCGCCGCGAGATCCCTTTTTTGCTACCTTATAGTCGATAGTGCCTGTTACCTCAAGCATTAAATGTGGAATAATATGTCCTATGTTTTCGTTTTCTTTATTTTTATAATTGATTTCTAACGTCACGATGCTTCCGTTCTCATGCTGCATCGCGTGAGTTAAAATATATTCAAAATCTCCGACAGTTGATTTTTTCATAATTTGAATAACACCCAGTAGCTCACCGGGCCCCTCTGGCATGTAAAATGGCCCGCTTCCATCATTTAATTCATGCATAAGCCAGCCGATCTCTGAAACCTTCATCTTATATTTTTGTGACAACTCCTCCAATATTTCAGCAGGAGGAGAATAACGCTTTCCTTTTGCAGCAGCTTTTCTTTTACATAAAAGTATAATGATTTCTTCGTCAATTTTTTTATAAAAATCGGTGTACTCCCTTTTTACTTGTTCAAATTCAGACCAGCCCAATTGATAACCTCCGTAGATTCATTTTAAATTAGTTTAACAAAATTGGTTAATTAAACCAATTAATCAATGTAAGCATTTTGTTGTATCAGGGAAAAAACACTAACATAGAGTTGTTCTATGTAAGGGTTTTGTTGAAGTATCGGGAAAACCACTAACATAGAGTTGTTCTATGTAAGGGTTTTGTTGAAGTATCGGGAAAACCACTAACATAGAGGTGCCCAATGTAAGTGTTTTGTTTCAATCCTATAAAAAACACCAACCATCCATAAAGCCGAAGTAAAAAGTGATTAAAAGAGTTGAAATATTTCAAATTCAATCTAATTACAAGTAATATAAAGGTTATAAAGACATTTTAGATATTGGAGTGATCGTGATGAAGGCAGTAATTCATGCGGAAAAGACTGGTTTTGAGGGACTTACATATGGAGAAATAGCGGAAATGGAGCCAAAGGCGGGAGAAATTAAGGTAAAGCTTAAAACAGCAGGATTAAATCATCGTGACCTATTTGTTCTTGAGCGCCACAAGTCTACAGAGCCTCCTTTAGTCATTGGTTCTGATGGGGCTGGAATCGTGGAGGCAGTTGGAGAAGGAGTGACTCTTGTACAAGTTGGGGATGAGGTTATGATAAATCCTGGCCTTGGCTGGAGGGAAAAGAGTGATGCACCACCGGCCGGCTTTGAAATTGTCGGTCTTCCTTTCCATGGCACCTTTGGTGAATATATTATTTTACTAGAGGAAAATGTGGAGCAAAAACCAGAATATTTAACTTGGGAAGAAGCAGGTGTACTGTCATTAGCAGGATTGACTGCTTATCGGGCCTTGTTTACAAGAGGAAAAGTCCAGCCGGGAATGAAGGTATTTATCCCGGGAGTTGGCAGCGGGGTTGCAACATTTTTAGTGCAATTTGCGAAAGCTGCTGGGGCTGAAGTATATGTAAGCTCACGTTCGAAGGAGAAATGTGAGAAGGCGTTAGAGATTGGAGCCTACAGAGCTATTGATAGTCATGAAGATTGGAATACAGCATTGGAAGGACTGAAGATGGACCTTGTGATTGAATCTGTCGGTGCCGCTACCTTTAATAAGTCACTAGAGATTCTTCGTACAGGCGGAACCATTGTGACATTTGGAGCGTCAGCGGGAGATGAAGTCAATATTAATCTCCGGACCTTTTTCTATGCTCAGCAAAATCTTCTTGGATCCACATTAGGGAGTGCAGAAGAATATAAAGAAATGCTGCAATTTGTAGAGAGTCACCAGATTCGGCCGGTTATGGATAAAGTTTTTACCCTTGATCAATTTGAACAAGCGTTTAACAGGATGGAACAAGCCAATCAATTTGGTAAAATTGGTTTTAAAATAAGCTAATCTTTTTTAAAACACCTCCATCTTTTTGGGGTGTTTTTACGTTATTCGAAAAATAGAATATAATATAAAGAAGAAAACCAATTATTGAAGGGACAGGAATCATATGATTGTCAAAAATGATGAAGAATTAGCGGCTTTAAAAGAAATTGGAAAAATTGTTGCGGTCATCCGCGATGAATTGATTGCACGGACGAAGCCTGGCGTAACAACGAAAGAACTGGATGATTATGCAGGGGAGCTTTTTGAAAAATACGGTGCAGTATCTGGTCCAAAAGGAGAATACGACTTTCCGGGTTTTACTTGTATCAGTGTAAATGAGGAAGTGGCACACGGCATCCCGGGAAATCGAATCATTACCGAAGGGGACCTTGTCAATATTGATGTTTCTGGATCCAAAAACGGATTTTTCGCAGATACTGGATTATCGATTGTGGTTGGAGATTCAAATGAAAAGCTTCTCCACCTTTGTGAAACAGCACAGAAGGCATTTGAAGAAGGATTGAAAAAGATAAAAGCAGGCTCCAGGCTAAGCATGATCGGAAAAACAGTCAACCGAGTGGCCAATCAGAATGGTTATACCGTTATAAAAAATCTAACTGGTCATGGAATTGGAAGATCTCTCCATGAGAAGCCAGATCATATTTTAAACTATTTTGAGCCTTGGGATACCCAATTGCTTAAAGATGGAATGGTCATCGCTTTTGAACCATTTATTTCAATGGGAGCGGAAGAGGTAATGGAGCTTAGTGACGGCTGGACATTCGTGACACCGGATAAGAGCTTAGTCGCACAATGTGAGCATACGATTGTCGTTACAAAAGGCGAGCCGATTATAATTACGAGGTAAAATTTAACTTCATGAGAATGAATAAATAGGAATAAACATACATGAAAGTCCTCATTATATGAATTTGATTTAAAATAAACTGCAGCCCTCCCGTAAAATATGGAGGGCTGTTCAAGTGTTTTTTCTTAAAAAAATTTAACACAAACTGGCTCAGGGAAGCTGACTCGATGCAGTTGCCAATTTTGGAACGCTGTCATGACCTCTCATGGATACTGTTTTACCCGGATCCCATAGAAGTTAGATTTGCCAACTTTTGATTCATTTTAACTTATTGTAAAGGACATGGAATTGGGATTGGTCAGCTATTGTGTCCTTTAACCTCCTTTTATAGGACATGGGGTTGGAATTTGCCAGTTTTTATGTCCTTTAAACCCCTTTTAAAGGACATGGAATTGAGATATGGAGCATTTGTGTCCTTTAACCTCCTTTGTAAGGATATGAAAGCTAATGTTCTGCCTGGAGCACAGACTAAAGTTAGTAAAGTGCAACTACTCTTCTATCAAAAACTCCCTTTATAATTGAAATTCAAATAACATACAAATATCCACCGATTTATTAATTTTTTGGAACCTTTCTGCACCAATTAAGGTCTAATGAGCACAAGGGGGGATGATGGTGCTTTCGGAAAATGATGTTCTTCTTGCCCAGAGCGGGAATCAGGAGGCTTTTATACGATTAATACGAAATTGTGAATCTTCCCTTTATCGGGTAGCGAAGGGGATTCTGAAAGAAGAATTGGATTGTGCAGATGCAATACAGGAAACGATTTTGAAAAGTTATCATTCTATTTCTAAGCTGAAAAATCCAGCCTATTTCAAAACATGGCTAATTCGGATTTTAATAAATGAATGCAACGATATGTTAAAGAAAAAGCAGAAAAGCCTCTCGTATAATAATATGGAAAACTTGGCTGAGCCTCAAAAAGCTGAAAATGAATTTGATGAATTAAGAGCAGCTATATCAAAGTTAAATGAAAATTACCGAACAGTTGTCGTGTTATTTTATTTTGAAGATTGTTCCATAAAGGATATAGCACAAGTTCTTAATATTAGGGAAGGCACAGTAAAATCAAGATTAAACCGCGCACGGGCGATGCTCGCAAACTATCTTAATCAGGTGAATGATGAAGGGAGAGATGAAGATGGACCACTCAAAATTTGACACGAGCATCAAAAAGATAATAAAAGAAGAGGAGTTTGAAACACCTCTTGCAGTAAAGGATCGAGTCCATCATACCCTTTCGAATTTGCCGAAAAAGAAAAAATCCTTTACTCTTCCAATAAAGTATTTATTAAGTGGGGCAGTTTGTATAGTCCTTACTGTCGGAGCCATTTATTTTTTAACAAGTGATAAAACACTCCTGTCCACTGAAAATGCTGCAGAGAAAAAAGACAAAGACGAGAATATCGTTATTCATGATTACCTATATTCTGGGGAAAGCGAGCATTGGATAGCGACACATGAATTTTTTGGAAAAGGTGTATTTTCCAAAAAAGAGAGTGGACGTATTGGTTATGAAAGTGAATCGGAAGAATTTTTTTATATCGAGTATAAAGGCGAATTTGCTGAAATAAAGGGAAAACCTTTATCCTATAGCTTTCAAACAACCGCAGGTGGAAGCGGCAGATCATTAGACGAAATGGATAAGAAATCATTCTCCAATCATTCAGGGCCAAATAGCGGTGCAATGATGCAGGAAAATGAAACGGTTGAAGTGATAGTGAAATGGGATGGGAAAAAGGAAACCTTCCTCCTGCACCCAGATAACACAAGGAACTGGAATATAACTCCAAACTTTCCAGCACCATCTGATGGAGGACATCAATCTATTTTAAGAGGCTTAAAAGGAAAGGCAGTTTATATGGATTCAGAAGACATAAAGGCTGGTAAAGCTTACAAAATAAGATGGTTTTTTTGGGGAGAGGATTTAAAGGAGAATCCAGGAGAATGGCTTACAATAACTGCAACTCAAAAGGATACAGGTAAGAGGATTGAGATGGTTCGGGCTAATAATTGGGAAATTACACTTCCGCAAAATGAAGATTTAAAGGATGTACTTCAAGCTCAAGCTTCACAGCATGTAAAGATGACCTTTCCATCTTCTGGAGTATGGAGGCTTGATGCCCATATCGGCAACAAGTATTATGCAAGCATTGTTTTAGAAGTTAAATAACAAGCAAAGAATGCCCCGCTGATTAAGAGGGCATTCTTTTTTTACTCAAGCTTACCCCAGTCATTTCCGAATTTCGGTTCATAGCGACTAATAAAATAAATCCACTCACGATCAGGAGCAGGCTTGTTGTAATAAATACAGCTGAAAAGCCAAAATAACCTGAAATAAGTCCGCCCATTACGGGACCAATAATATTTCCGAAAAATCGAAGGCTTGTGTTGTAGCCAAGAACTTCCCCTTGCATGGCGATGGGCGCCTCCTGCCGGATATAAGCAATCCGGACGGGAATAATTCCTCCGATTGTCACGCCAAGAGTAAATCGAATGAGCACCAGCTGCCAATAATTCGTGACAAATCCTCCAGGCAGATAGAAAAGCCCAGCCAGAAAAAGCAAAATAACTAGAATTTTGATATAGCCGTAGCGGTCGGCAATTTCCCCCCATTTTCTAGCCATCATCAAATTCCCCAGCCCACCTGCAGAAAAAGCAATTCCGGCAAAAAATGCAAGATTTTCCGTACCATGAAGCTCACTGACATATAAAGAGAGAATGGGCTGGATGCTAAAGTGAGCCATTTGAATAAGAGCTGAAATGAGCAGAACGGTTAACAAAACAGGGTGGCGAATAATATGAAGAATGACTTCTTTACTAGAATAACTTGTTTTCTTATCTTCTTTATTTTGGAGAATTATTTCTTTAGTTAATATGACGAGTAGTGCAGAAATAAAAATGAAAATCGAAGTCCACTTAAATGTATCAGCATAGCCAAATATATCCGCTAGAGCTCCACCTAACATTGGGCCCATCAACGAACCTGTAATACTGCCAGTCTGTAAAGTCCCCATTACCTTGCCTGCAATATTCTTTGGGGTTTGCGTTGAAATAAATGCTTGCGACATCGGAATAAAGCCTGTAAAGATCCCCATAAAAAGCCGGAGCATAAAAAGCTGCCAGACAGAAGTGACGTATCCCATGAGGAAAATGGATAAGCCCATTCCTAAGCCTGAAACAATGAGAATTTTCTTTCTCCCGTATAAATCACCAATTCTTCCCCAGATCGGCGAGAAGAGAAAAGCTGCAACAAAGGTAATGGCAAACGTCCATCCAGACCAATGCTGTACATAAGTTGAAGAAAAATTCCCAAACGTCTCAATGTACAGAGAGAGAAATGGCAAAACCATTGTCATGCTGCCAGCCACGAAGAAATTGGCGAACCACATTATGAATAAATTCCGCTTTGAATCAGGATTCATTCCTTTCTAACACTTCTTTCCTTTTTTATTTCGTTTCCCTAAATATAGTATACATTAGATTCCAAAAATATGAAGGAATATGCAAATTAGGAGGGATGGGCAAGATGTACATGTGAAACCATAGGAGCAATGAAGGTGAAACCTATTATTGATAGGTCTCACCTTTTTTAGGGGTTATTCCTAACTCTTTAGTCATTTTACTAAAGTCTAAAATATTCCCATCTATTGTAAAAAAGTAAACATTATTTTCATCATCAAAAATCATGATGTAAGGGTCTTCTCCAATTGGATAAAAAATACTCATTTCGTCTACAAGAGTGTGAATCCATTGATTTTGAACTTCAAGAGGAGGGCGAAGAGGAATCCTGACAATAAAGCCCTTATTCGGAATTGGATTTATTTTTTTATAAACACCGGAAATATTAGATAGATACTTTTTTGCTTCTAAATGAATGGTAGCAGTAGAAGGGGTTTCTTTTATAACCTTTGCTTCATCTATATGATATACTTCAATCTTCTCCCCTTGTTCCCTGGCATGAATAGGTGAGGTATAAACAAGTAATCCTATAAATAACATGCTGAAAACCATACGGTACAAAGGATTCACCTCCTCATTAATAATATGACCGGACAGGTGTCTCACTATTCCTCATAAAAGCTGACAAAGACTAGACATCTTTTGCGTGATACGCTAGTATCAGTAGCGAAAATACTTTTCAAAAAATGAATGTTTACATATAAGGAGTCCTTTATGACACAAACTTTAATTAGCGAACTAAAACCATTTATCCAAGAGGTTTGGAAAAAGTCGAATTTCTCACAGCCTACAACGATACAGTCAAAGGCAATACCTGCTGCACTTGACGGAAAGGATCTTATTGCTGAATCACCGACAGGGACTGGTAAGACGCTGGCTTATTTATTGCCGATTTTAGAGAAAATTGAAAGCGATCAAAAGAGCATTCAGGCCGTGATTCTTGCTCCTTCCCAAGAACTTGTCATGCAAATTTTTGAAGAAATTCAAAAGTGGTCTGAGGGCAGCGGAATTCGGGCAGCCTCTTTTATTGGGGGCGCCAATGTTAAGAGGCAGCTGGAGAAATTGAAAAAGCATCCTCATATAGCTTTAGGAACACCAGGGAGAATGCTGGAGTTAATTAAACAGAAAAAACTAAAAATGCATGAAGTTAAGACGATCGTGCTTGATGAGGGAGATCAAATGCTTGTTCCTGAGCATTTAGAAACGATCCGAAATATCGTGAAGTCCGCTTTAAGTGATCGTCAAACGATATTATTTTCTGCCACTTTGCCGCAGGGAACAGAAAAGCTGGCACGCGAATTAACAGCAGATCCTGAAATCATCAGAGTTGAAAAAGATGAAACGATCAACGCTGCCAATGTTGATCATATTTACTTTATTACGGAACAAAGAGACAAAATCATGATGCTTGAAAAAATCTCAAGACTGGAATCCATTAAAGCACTTGTCTTTGTCAAGGATATAGGGAATTTAACAGTCATGTCAGAGAAGTTATCTTATAAAAAAATTTTAACAAGCACTCTGCATAGTGATTTAAATAAAATCGATCGGCAAAATGCCTTAAAGGATTTTCGGACAGGAAAGACGAATTTGCTGCTTGCGACAGATGTAGCGGCTAGAGGGTTAGATATTAAAGATGTCACCCATGTCGTTCATTTCGATTTCCCAAAAGATTTGAAGCAATATGTTCACCGTTCAGGAAGAACTGGGAGATTTGGCGCGAGCGGAACAGTTATTTCCTTAGTTACAGAGAGAGATGAAAGAGAACTTAGGAAATTTACGAAGGAGCTTGGCATACAAGCTTCAAAGAAAGTAATGCGTGCTGGTAAAATAATCGATTTCGATGAACGAAAATAATCATTAGAATAAAGTTTCAATATTCGCCCATACTACTTTTTGAAATAGTAAAAAGGAGTCGAGGAAGCTATGGGCAGAAAAAAACAGGGTAATGCAAATGCGGAACGCAATAAGAATGCGAAAAAAGGCAATAGGACGAGCTCAGAGTTAGTCGAGTTTACAACAGGCCATGATAATCCGCAAAAAAGCCGCCGACAAGAGTAATAAGGGGCAGTTATATTTTTAAAAAGTAGGCTATGTTAGCGATTATTGTTGATTACCAGCCTACGTGCGAAAAGGTTTTATTCGGGACGAAAACAAGAGTGAGCAGGTATGCATAAGGCTGGTTTGACTGCCAATAAAATACACTTGCAAAGTCTTAAAGAAAATAGAAAAAATCCTCTCATATTTTTCATGAAGAGGATTTTTTCTATTTCTATTGTAAATCGATTTTCTTAAGAGGTAATTTGGTTGGTCCGTTTAGTACTTCTCCATCATACGCATATCTTGATCCATGGCAAGGACAATCCCATGTCCTATCTCCCTCATTCCACTCTGTTTCACAGCCCATATGTGTGCAGGTTGTATTAACGAGATGAATGTTTCCTTCTTTGTCCCGATACGCTCCGGCTCTTTCTCCATTAATCATCACAACAGCGCCTTCATCCTTCTCGATATCATCGAGCTCTTTTGGCGAAACGGCGAGCTTTCCTTTAATGAGATGACCAGCAACATCTGTATTAATAGAGATAACCTTTTTAAGACTTGGATCCGCCTGGAATCGAGAAGGAGAGAAAAGCTCTTCATAAGGATTTTCCTTTCCAATAATAATATCCTTTAGAAGCATAGCTGCCGCTGTTCCATTCGTCATTCCCCATTTTCGGAAACCAGTAGCAACGAGAATATTTGGTTTAGTGGCCGTAATTCTACCTATATAAGGGAGTTTGTCCAATGTAACCAAATCCTGCGCTGACCAGCGGTAAGGGAATTCGGTAATCCCAAAAACCTCTTCTGCGAAGCTTTCAAGTGCTTCATAATGCTTCATTGTATTAATACCCTGCCCTGTTTTATGGCTCTCGCCTCCAACAAGGATTAATTTATCCCCATTATATGGCGTATATCTGAGCGAACGGGTTGGTTCATCAGCGCTTATATACATACCTTCTAGGAAATCTGTGTTTGTTTTGATTCCTAGTATATAGGAGCGGTCGGCATACATTCTTGCAAAATAAAATCCCATTATGTCTACAAATGGGTAGTGAGAGGCAACAATTACTTGTTTACATTTTACTCGGTGTCCATCTCTTGTAATCACGACAGGATGGTCATTTTCCCCAATGTCCACAGCAGTTGTATTTTCATAAACAATGCCGCCAGCTTCGAGAAAATCCTGAAGCAAAGTATTTAAATACTTTAATGGGTGGAATTGTGCCTGGTTATTCATCACAAGGGCCGCTTTTGTATTAATATTAAAAGGAATACTATCCTCTAGCTTGCCATTAATCCCAAGCTTTTCGTATGCTTCCATTTCCGTTTGAAGTTTCTTCTCATACTGATCTGAAGTTGCATACATAATGGCACGCTGATCACTAAAGTCGCAATCAATCTGTTTATCTTGTACTTGGCTGCGAACAAAATCAATCGCACCCATTTCCGCTTCGTAATAAAGCTTTGCCTTTTCCAGACCAAAGTGATTAATAAATTCATCGTAAATCAATCCATGCTGGGCGGTAAGTTTTGCTGTAGTATGACCAGTTGTTCCCGTTAGAATGTTTCCAGCCTCCAAGATAGCTACTTTTAACCCTTCTTTCACAAGAAGGGAACCAGCTGTAATTCCGGTAATCCCGCCTCCAACAATGGCGATATCAACAGAAGTATGTTCAGTGAGCTTTCCGAATGACGGAAGGGGAGCTTCTCTCCAATAAGACTCAGGAAATTGGGGCATTTTATTATTAGATGACATACCTTTCCTCCTATAGGTTTCTTCATCCATAATTTTTCCATTAGGTGTCATTTGTATACAATTTGTAGGAGGAATAACGATAAGATATTATTAAGCGAATAAAAGCCGGCTATGTTAAAATAGCCAGCTCATTCATTCGAAATAATATCAAAGGTCATCACTTTTTTATTCTCCGCTTTCAGTCGCTTCATCGTTTGGAATAGGATCTATCGTCTTTGCGTCTTCCAGATTCAGTGCTTTATTCGTAAAATAATGCAGAATGATTCCAACAATACCTAAGGAAATGACAAAACCGAGTGTTGTCACAATCATTAATATCATCATAATGCCTCCTTTTTTTGCGATCCTTGTAAGGCTAGAATCATTTATTCTGGTATTACTATTGAAAAAAGGTGACTCATTTAAGATATATGCTCGGTAAACACATATTTTTCCGATAATAAAGGGATTATCATTATTTATAATGAAATAAATAGAAGATGAGAAACAAAAATAGCTTAGGAGGTTGAAGGATGATGAAGAAAACAGCCGATCTTTGTGATAAATACGGTAAGGAATTGGAAGTATGCCAGCAAGAATTCCGCTCGTTCGGAAAAAAGAAGCAGTTCTATGGTCCAATCTCAACAGTGAGAGTATTTGAAGATAATGTGTTAGTGAGACAATCATTAGAAACAATACCAGAAGGAAATGTCCTTGTAGTGGACGGAGGCGGTTCGAAAAGATGTGCGTTGGTTGGTGATATGTTAGGTGAAATTGCTGTCAACCGGAAGCTTGCAGGTATCATTATTAATGGATGTGTTAGAGATGCTGCAGAGCTGGCCAAATTGGATATAGGAATTCTCGCGCTCGGAAGTAACCCATTGAGGAGCAAAAAGGATGGGAAGGGAGAAATAGATATTATTGTTACATTTGGAGGGATTGATTGGAATCCCGGCGATTACATTTATGCGGATGAAGATGGTATAGTTTTAAGCTCTAAAGAACTGATTTAAAAAAGCGAAGAGGGAATCCTCTTCGCTTTTTTTTAGTGCGCCAGGCATGGGTGTAATCTCTAGGGTGAAAGTCCCGAACTGGCTTATGGAAAACTGGAAGAAACCAAAGAAAAAGATACGGAACCTTATTAGATTAGGCGTTCCAGATTGAAAAGCCTATGAATGGGAAATAGTCGATAAGGCTATTGGCGTATTTCAAACAGTCCAGTATTACACAAAACCCTCGATAACTCTTTTGAATTAATCGAGGGCTTAAAAGTCTACAATCTCGTTATGAAGCCTTGCGTTAGATATCTTAATAGAACCGTCGTATGGGGAACCGTACGTACAGTGTTGTGAGAGGTCGGAGGTTAATCACCTCCTCCTACTCAAATAAATATTTTGGTTAAATGCTTAATTTACTATGATACGTAAAATCATCATTTAGGTCGCGTTAAAGTCGCGTTTGCGATTTTTTCTGTTTGTAAAATAAATATCTGAGTAAATAAAATAAACTGGAAATAATATAGACTAATAAATCAATATGTGATATATTGGTTTTGAGTTTAATTGACCTAATAGAAAGAAACCAATTTTAATTCAGCTGGAGAATACATAAATGAATCAAAGCCGAAGCTAATAGATCTTGAAGCTTTCATGATGCTGTTTCTATTCCCAAACAAATAGCGTGATGTTTCCAAATATTCCAGATTTCTGTGGGAAAAAGAAAACGAATAGCGTAATGTTCCAAATTTTTTAGATTCCTAAGAAAAAAAGGAAACATATAGCGTAATGTTTCCCAATTTTTTAGACTCCTGTGAAAAAAAGGAAACAAATAGCACTATGTTTCCAATTTTTTTAGATTCCTAAGAAAAAAGGGAAACAAAGAGCGTTATAATTCCAAATATTCCGGATTCCTATGGGAAACAGAAAACAACAGGAAATGTCCGATATTGTGAGTGAGTGGGGGAGAAAATCTTCCTTGATGTGCCTATCAGTTTGGATTGATAGAGAAAGGATAATTCTAGTATTTGTTAATGAAGGAGCCGAGATGGAGAGCATTGCCGATGATTTCATGAGTGCTCTGAAGGATCGAGATACCGCGATAATATTCGCAAGCAAGTTATAGATTGTGTTCAGGGTATCAAGAGATTCATTACTGCTTTGAATTACCGATTGTCCCAGCGAAAAATGTTAGTTCTTTCACTTGAAATACGTAATTCGTATAAAATAAATATAAAAAGGGGCTGTCTCATAAGGTTATTGAGCTCCTTATGAAACAACCCACCTCTATTAAAATGTTATAGACTTCAATTTTTTATTTAACGTGAGTTTTTAGCGGATGAAAGTTTCACATTAAGAAACGTTCTTTTTCTTTCTCTGTTCTGGACTTTCGTATCCATTTGCCCAGAAATCAGCATTCTTAATTCCATATTTAGATGAATTGAATTCTGGATCTTTTCCTTGTTTAAGTTGCTCTTCGTAGTCCTGTAAAGCAATAAGCGCTGGTTTAAATAACAATAGAATCGCAATTAAGTTTAGCCATACCATAATTCCGAGTCCGATATCTCCCATTGCCCATGCTGTTGATGCAGTTTTTACGGATCCGAAGAAAATGGCTCCTAAAAGGATGATTTTTAGTGCAATAAAAGCAATTCCCCTGTATTTACCCCGTACGAGATAGGCCAAGTTTGTCTCTGCAATATAGTAATAAGCATAGATAGTCGTAAAGGCAAAGA
>NZ_JBALNX010000019.1:15605-57610 GCF_036962035.1 Bacillus sp. JJ1773 | reverse complement strand
CATATGTCCTCACCCATCTTTATTTAAAAATACTCCCTCTTTTCTTATTTCGACATATTCCTTCAAAGATTAAGGTGAAAATTCTTATTTTTTTCTTTTTCAATTTGTTAACTTATTATTTTTTCACTATTCTACGATTATTGTTGTTCTCTAACGTTGAAATTTCTATTTCATTTACCTTATTGCTATATTGCTCCTCCTAATTTGTTCCCTAACATAGAGAAAGACAGGGATGGAACCCCTGCCCTTTCTTAGATCAATGCTTATTAAAAAATAAATTGACCTAATAGCTTTTACTGCCGCGAAAATGCTTGTTCCGTATGAGGTGAATCAGTGGCGGAGCAGCAATGTTTTTAGAAATTGTCATCATTTTCATTATTAATTGTTAGAAGAAGAAGCCGCAACCGCAACGTCTTCTGCAACCGCAAAAGAAATCACTTCTTCTGCGATCTGTTCTTCTGCAATCTGTTCTTCTGCGATCTGTTCTTCTGCGATCTGTTCTGCGGACTTCTCTTACATTCACTCTATTGGCAGCAATATTTACTTCATCGGCCCTAATATTCTGAACTCGTCTTCTTCCTGTTTGCTGGAACATTCATCTTCCCCCCTTTCTTTTTCACTAATATAGACTATGTTTTAGTTTAAATATGGAGTGGACAAACAACTAAAATAAAGTGCCCATTTTCTAAATATGCTCGCCTTTTTTATAGCAATCATTCTATCCCTTTACTAGTTGAAACCTAGCTTTTTAAGCTCACTCTTCAGAAAGTTGTTTCTATCCGTTATAAATTTACAAATGAATTCCGGTTCCATATCAAATTGTTCGAAATACATTTTTTTATAGGGATCCTTTAAAACAAAAGGACGGAGGTTCGTATATATGTCCTGTATTATTGGTTCCATAAAATCGACTGTAAATTGATGGTTGAGGATTTGATCGAGGTTTTTATAATATAAATTTCTAAATGAAGGAACATCGAGCATTCTTGCCGATAACGTATTAAAACCCTCTATTCTAACATAGTCATAATCCATAATCTCCCCATGAACATCTCTTCCCCAAGTTGCATCATAATCCCAAGGAAGAATTTCAAATACCCCCCCATCACCATTCCTGCACAGAGCATAGTTCTGAACAAATCCATCGTAGTTTTGAGTACAAACCGCACCTGCTAGCCAAAGCAAATACTTTTCAACATCTATATAATTTCCTATCTCTCGTTCAAATTCTTCTCTTAAAAGTGTATTGGCTTTGAAAATAAACTCTTGTAAGATTAAACATTCTTCGTCCGGTCCATACTTTATTTCATAGCCCATTTCTAAAGATCTCTTAGGAGCATTATCATATTCACTAATCAGTGAAAAATTTGCATCTCCATCAATCGCGTAAAATATCGATTGTACTGGAATATTCCTTTTTTTGAAAAAGTATTCATCTACTGACTCTAATTGCAAATAGACTCCTTCTTGTTTTCCATTTAATACAAGAAAAACATGCTCTGCAGAGGGGGCCATGACACCGATACTAGAGAAAAAATCAAATGAAAGCTTATTTCTTATTAATGAATGATCTTTATATTCTGCATTTAAATGCAGCTCTTTTGCCCCATTCCAAGTCCTAGGTTTATAAAAGTGAATATGATAAGATTTCTTCTCAAACTCTCGAACATAATATCCTCGGTACCTAATATCAATGTCATGCTTTTTATTTTGAATGTTAATTTTTCCTGTAACAGATTTTTCTGCCCAAATATCCTTCTTTAAATCGATGAGGCTTTTCGGATTTATAAATAAGTTATAAATTGGTATATCTGCTTTTTTCAAAATAATCCCCCCTAACCGAACCGTTATTAAATCGTATGAAAAACATTTAAAGGATGACAGTCCTATTTCCAAAAATACGCAATCGTCTAAGGCAAAACTTCTTTCGGATCCGTATTCTAATAGCAGGAAAACGAAGGATGAACCAATCAATAAGGAGGATATGACTTTGAGAGGTTATAGTGAAGCCGATATCCGTCGTGCGGTTAAAGAAGTGATCGCTGCAGGAATGGAAAAGTTTCTATATCAAGAGCCATTTTCATCTAAAAGATCAAGGCAGTCTGATAGCAGAAAATGTTCGCTCGATACAAGAATGGATCGTGAGAATGATGAATAAAAGCTTTGCAGATGCAAAGCTTTTTAATTACAAAGCAATATACATAGGATTTTTTAATTAAGGGGAAGATACATGAAGAAAAACGAAAGGAGCAGATACAAATGGCAAGAGGTAAAGAGTTTAACCATAAAAATAAAAATCACCCGGGTAATTTCCCAGACAATTCAGTAATAGAAAGTAAAGCAACAGAGGCACAAGAGGATGAAGAATTTCTTGTTGTCCAAGAAGCATTCAAAAATCGCATAGAAGGTCACGATGGAACTGAATTTCGGGATAAGTAATTCGAACAACTATCTAGTATAGTATCAATTTAACTGGACAAGTTTTCCTTTTTTGAAAAATTGTCCAATCAATCTACTTTGCTGGACAGCTTTTTTACTTTTTCCTAAAAGCTGTCCACTAAACCTACTTTGTCGGACAGCTTTTTCACATTTTCCAAATACCTGTCCACTAAACTTACTTTGTCGGACAAGTTTTTTCCTTTTGCCGAAAACCTGTCCACTAAACCTACTTTTCCAGTCAGCAACCCTCCACAATTTAAATCCTACAGACAGTTCATATCAAATTCCTTAAGCCATGAAGCACAAGCAGCCGTATCCTTTGCGAAGATTCGATCCTTTGTAATAGACGGAACAATTTTTCTCGCTTCTAAATAAAACGACTTGGTTTTCTCTCCCATTTTTTCATGTCCCTTGAATTCCGCTGCCTGGAGCGCACAAATCAACTCAATCGCTAGTACATTGTTCACGTTCTGAATAATTTGATACGCATGTCTCGCAGCAATTGTTCCCATGCTGACATGATCTTCTTGGTTCGCAGAAGATGGAATCGAGTCAACACTAGCAGGATGAGCTAAGGTTTTATTTTCGGAAACTAAAGCAGCCGCACAGTATTGAAGAATCATCGCACCTGATTGAAGTCCTGGTTCCGGGCTTAAAAACGGCGGCAAGTCATTCAGCTGCGGATTGACTAAACGCTCAATTCTTCGTTCTGAAATGTTTGCAAGCTCTGCAACCGCAATTTTCATAAAATCCATGGCAAGGGCGATCGGCTGTCCGTGGAAGTTTCCGCCTGAAAAAATATTTTCTCCTTGGTCAAAAATAAGCGGATTATCTGTTGCTGCATTCATTTCAATCTCAAGCTTCTCTTTCACATAGTCTAATGCTTGCCATGAGGCCCCGTGAACTTGTGGAATGCATCGAATGGAATAAGCATCCTGAACACGAATTTCCCCTTGCTTCGTGATAAGTCCGCTGCCTGATAAATATTCTCTCATTCTCCTAGCTGTCTCTACCTGCTGTTTGTATCCTCTAGCTAAATGAATTTTTTCATCGAAGGCATCAATAATCCCATTTAATCCTTCCATCGTAACAGCGGCAATTAATTCACTTTGGTAGGCAAGCCTTTCCGCTTCTAAATATGCAACAACACCCATTGCCGTCATTGCCTGGGTACCATTAATGAGAGCCAAACCTTCCTTCGCTTCCAATGTTAACGGCTCCAAGCCTTCTTCCATAAGGACCTCAAGTGCAGGTCTTCTTTCCCCTTTATAAAAAACCTCTCCTTCCCCAACAAGAACTAATGCTAGGTGAGAAAGTGGCGCTAAGTCCCCGCTTGCTCCTAACGATCCTTGCTGTGGAATAACCGGGTGGATTTCTCTGTTCACAAGCTCGAGCAATCTTTCAATAACAACGGGTCTTGCTCCTGAAAAGCCTTTTAACAATGCATTTGCTCTAAATAGGAGCATGGCACGTGAGACAGACTCAGGAAATGGCTCTCCAACTCCACAGGCATGTGAACGAATCAGATTAAGCTGCAGATCCTTCACATCCTTCTGATCAATAAGCACATCACTAAACTTTCCAAATCCTGTAGTGATTCCATAAATCACTTTTTCTTCCTCCACAATCCTCTTCACAGCATCATGACTTTCCTTGACGGCAACCATACTTTCTTTCGATGGCTCTACCTTTTCTTTTTCAAATAAAACCCTTCTTGCTTCCTCTAGCGTTAATGTATTCCCTGTTAAAATAACCATGTCCTTCCTCCTCGGTATGTTGTTAACTTCCTTTAATGTTAAAGTGTTATCAGATAAAACAACCATTTCTTTCCTCCTCAGTACATTAGTGAGATAAAGAAAAGGCTGTACTTCAAACAAGCGTTTGAAATACAGCCTTTTTATCGAATGTAAAAATTAATTTCCTATTACGCATCATCATGATCATTCCCATTTCAAAAATTTTGCGAATATAACTAATTGTATGTTCAGTAGGAGGGGGATGTCAACGAATAATTTACAAATTTTAACAAATTAGATTGTTAGATTGTTAGTGTAGTAAAGGAATACGGTGACAGATTTATTATCCCTCTAACTGGATTCCCTGATATGGAAATATTATTACATTGATGAGGTTTTAAAAAGCAGATTAATATAAACGTTGTAATATATTTTAAAGAAAGAAGGAGCAACGAGAGTGACAAAAACAATATTCAGAATTTTTTCCATACTTTTCATCATTGCTGCTGCAACAATGCCACAGTTTGCCTCTGCACAAGCAGAAGTGGTTTCTTTTAATCTCTCGTCAAATACAGTTGCATTTCAAGGCAGAAGTGTTCCTGGTTATGTAACAGTTGACTTGAAAACGAATGAGCCAACACGCGGATACCTAAGGGTAGAAGGAAATGGCCGCCAAGCAACAATTAATCTCTCGTCACTTGAGTACAAAACAACTCACAAGATCGACTGGGTTCCATGGGACGATGTGAAGAAGGAACCGCTGCCGGCAGGAGAATACCAGATTAAAGCGAACTTGTCGGATAGAGACTTAAACCAAATGGTCGGATACCCGCTTGGAAAATTAATCGTTGTATCAGAACCTAATCCGAAACCGCTGTTTGATCAAGTTTCTATCAGTCCATGTGATTTTTCACCTAAATACGGGAAATCTTCTGAAGCAGTACAAATTCAATATAATCTTAACCGCCCAGCAGAAGTTCAGCTCAGCATTCAGAAGAATGGAGACGAAATTTTTGCAGGCGAAAAAATGAAGCTAACACCCAGCAGTCAAACTTTCAATTGGAACGGCACAGATAAGTCCGGCAGAATTGTAGCTGATGGTGAGTATATTGTTGTTTTTAAGACTATCGAAACAGGCTACAATTATCCTGAAACGAAACAGCGTTCTGAAAAAGCTGGAATCATTACCATTAAAGACGGCGATTATGATATTCCTCAATGGAGATTGAAGGAGTTAGTTACTGAGGCCTCATTTAAAAATTCCGTAATCACACCTGATGGCGACGGCGTAAATGATTCAGCAGAAGGCAAATTTACTCTTACTGAACCTGCCAAAGTTTCCGTCTATATTGCAAATGCCGCAGGTGCACATGTTAAAAATGTAATGACTGAACAAGCACTTCAACCAGGTGTGCATACTTTTAACTGGGATGGAACTGACATGATGGGCGGGAAAGTCCCGAACGGGAATTTTACCATTAAATTGCTAGTCATTGAAGGTGCAAATTTAGGTTATATTTCCTTCCCTAATTCAATTTTGAGAGCTGAAGGCGGCTATGAGTTTAAAATTTTGCAGCCGCAAAAAAATGTTCGTGTCATCATCGAAAAAGCAAATATGTCTATTGATCCAATGGGACAAGGCTATATAGCGCAAAAAGGCGACATCTTCCCGCTTCTCTCTGAAACCATTGTAAATGATCAATATGAGGTACTTGTTAAAGAAGGTATATCTGGAAGAATCAATGTGAAAGATGTTGAATTTGTTTCCGAGTCACCTTCCCAGCAAAATACGACGGACTATATAGTACAGTCAGGCGATACATTATGGAAAATTGCTGAAAAACACAAAACAACCGTTGCAGAAATCATCAAATTAAACCAATTAGATCCGAATAAGTATTTATCCGTGGGGCAGACATTAAAGGTTCCAAACGAGACGCCAGAACCGGTTCCACCGTCTGAGCAGACGATTCATATCGTACAATCAGGGGATACGCTCTGGAAAATTGCTCAGAAATACAATGTTACTGCTCAAACAATCGTTGTAGCCAATAAGCTTGACCCGAATCATTATCTTTCAATCGGTCAGAAACTAGTTATTCCAATGGCTAGTCCTTCTCCACAGCCATCAACTACTTACAAGGTACAATCAGGGGATACTTTATGGAAGATTTCCCAAAAGTTTGGAACTACAATTGATGCGATTGTTGCAGCAAACAAGCTCGATCCTGCAAAGCATTTATTTATCGGTCAATCTTTGGAAATTCCAGAAAAATCTCCAGTTATTAAGCCCGTTATTCATACTGTACAGTCTGGGGATACTCTGTGGAAAATAGCTCAAAAATATAGTACATCTGTGGATACAATCGTTAAAGCTAACCAGCTTGACCCAGCAAAATACCTTGAAATCGGGCAAAAGCTTATAATAAGATAGAGATCCGCTTATCAAAGGGATGACAGTGCCTTTGGCATAATGTTTAATCATTTTTTTTACTATAAACAACGAATAAAAAAGAAAGAGCGTGTTTTGAAAAAAATCGAAACACGCTCTTTCTATATTCAATTGAATCATTCTTTTGAAAAATTTGAAGCAATAAAAACCTTATTCAAAACAAGATTAATCAAATTTTAACCCTTTTAATGCTTCCGCCAGCGCATTATTCAAAGGTTCTTCTTCTTTTTGCTGGTTTTTCAAATACTTTTGGACAGTACGTTTATCCACTTTGCCTTTTGATTCTTTTTTGCGGCGTGCCTCGAAAGCAGATAATTTTTCTCGATATCCACATTTACATGTGAAGATTTGGCCATCACCTTCGCCGCGCAGCTCAAGTTTTTTGTGGCATTGCGGGCAGCGGGCGTTCGTAACACGTGAAACATTTTTACGATGTCCACATTCTCGGTCTTGGCATACGAGCATTTTGCCTTTTTTGCCGTTTACTTCAAGCATCGGTTTTCCACAGTCTGGACAGGTTTTTGTGGAAATGTTGTCGTGCTTGTATTTTTTATTGCTAGCTTTAATTTCAGCAACGATTTCTTTTGTGTAGTTTTTCATTTCGCTGATAAATACATCTTTTTTCAGCTTGCCATGGGCAATTTGTTCAAGTTTTTGCTCCCATTCTGCTGTCAAAGCAGGGGATTTCAGTTCATCAGGAACTAGATCCAGCAGTTGACGGCCCTTTGAAGTAAGATGAATGTCCTTATCACGCTTTTCAATCAGGAATGAGTTAAATAACTTATCAATAATGTCAGCCCGTGTTGCAACTGTTCCTAATCCGCCTGTTGATTTTAATGTATCTGCCAATTTCTTATTCTGCGTATCCATATACTTCGCTGGATTTTCCATTGCCGAAAGTAATGTCGCCTCATTAAAGCGCGCAGGTGGTTTTGTTTGACCAGACGTTTGTGCGATTAGTTTTACGTTTAATGTATCGCCTTTTTCGATGCGAGGTAAAATTTGTTCTTTTAAATCATCTACAGCTTCTTCATCATCGTAGCGGTTTTCGTATACTTCTTTCCAGCCTGCTGATAAAATTGTTTTTCCTCTGGCTACAAAGTTTTCCTCGCCGATTTTCGCACGAAGCGTAAGTTGTTCGTATTCAAATGCCGGAAAAAGGACCGCCAAAAACCGCTTTACAACTAAGTCATAAATTTTCCGTTCTTTATCATTGAAGGATGAGAAGTTTACATAGCTTTCTGTTGGAATGATGGCATGGTGATCAGATACCTTGCTGTCATCCACAAATGCTTTCGAAGTTTTAATCGGTTTGCTTAAAATCTTATGAGCTAATGATCGATATTCTCCTGCTCCACAAGCCTTTAATCGTTCTGGAAGCGTCCCGACAATATCCGAAGAGATAAAACGTGAATCCGTTCGAGGATACGTTAAAACCTTATGCTGCTCATACAGCTTTTGCATAATGTTTAATGTTTCCTTTGCAGAGTAGCCAAAAATTTTATTCGCATCACGCTGTAATTCCGTTAAGTCATATAGACCTGGTGAGAATGATTTCTTCGGCTTTTTTTCAATTTCTGTTACTATTGCATTTTGTTTGCCTAATTTCCCTACAATCCCATCCATTTTCTCTTTATCAAAGCTGCGGCTATTCCCTTTTGCATCTTGCCAAGTCAGTTTTAATTGGTCTGTCGTTTGGGCTTCGATGCCGTAATAGGTTTGTGCTTTGAAATCTTTAATTTCATCCTCACGAGCTGCAATGATGGCAACAGTAGGTGTTTGAACACGGCCGCAGTTTAGCTGGGCATTGAATCTAGTTGTTAAGGCGCGCGTTGCATTAAGACCGATATACCAGTCAGCTTCTGAACGTGCGACAGCAGATGCATATAAATTCTCATAAGCCTTACCCGGCTTCAAATTAGCAAAACCGTCTTTTATCGCTTTATCTGTAACAGATGAAATCCATAGCCGTTTAATCGGTTTATTATCCTTTACTTTATCGATTATCCAGCGCGCGACTAATTCTCCCTCTCTTCCAGCGTCTGTAGCAATGATGATTTCATTGACATCCTTTCTAGTCAGCTGGCTTTTTACAGCTTGAAATTGCTTTCCAGTCTGCTTAATAACTGTCAATTTCATCCGCTCAGGAAGCATAGGCAGATCTTCTAAATTCCATGTTTTATATTTCACATCATAGGCTTCTGGATCAGCAAGTGTGACTAGGTGTCCCAATGCCCATGTAACGATATATTTATCGCCTTCCAGAAATCCATTTCCTTTTTTATTACACTTCAGCACACGTGCAATATCGCGTGCAACAGAAGGTTTTTCTGCAATTACAACACTTTTTGCCATTTTAAAAAACATCCTTTCAAATTCCGTATGTTAAATATAACATACAGACAGTTTTTCTGAATAATTCATTGTATAAGTACCTTATTGGGTTGCACATCCTCCAAAACAATGAAAAAGAAGTTGTCCATTAATCCCAACATCCGATTAATCGACAACTTCTCCATATTCATTACTTCAATACATCTGCTCTCAAGATAAACTGAGCCAATTCTTCCATTTGATCCGAAATAGCACGGTCGCTTTCTAACGGTGGGCAAATGGCTCTAACTTTTTCTAAATATTCTCTAGTAGCAGGAGCTAGCTGGCTTTCTGCTTTTTCTAAATAAATAGCTTGGGAAGCACAAATCATTTCAATCGCTATAACTCTAGCAGAATTATGAATGATTTCCCTTGCCTGACGTGAACCAATTGTACCCATGCTCACATGGTCTTCTTGGTTTGCAGATGTTGGAATGGAGTCAACACTTGCTGGGTGAGCAAGGACTTTATTTTCAGATACTAGTGCTGCTGCTGCGTATTGAGCCACCATCAGTCCACATTCTAAGCCTGGATCTGGAGCAAGGAAAGGAGATAAGCCGCTTAATTGCGGATTTACTAATCTTTCCGTTCTGCGTTCTGAAATATTTGCCCACTCTGCTGCGGCAACCTTTAGGAAGTCCATTGAAAGTGCAATTGGCTGACCGTGGAAATGACCACCTGAAATGACTTCTCCGCTTTCTAACACAATCGGATTGTCCGTTGTGGAATTCATTTCAACTCTTAAGCGCTCATCCACATAATTAAAGGCTTGCCATGAAGCACCATGTACTTGCGGGATGCAGCGGATAGAGTAAGCATCTTGAATGCGGATTTCTCCTTGACGTGTAATCCGTTCACTGCCTTCTAGCCACTTTCTCATCCGTGAAGCAACGAACTCAAGCTCAGGATGTGGACGTACAGCGAGTAGTTCGCTATCAAAAGCAGAAATGACACCATGAAGGGCTTCCATCGTTAAGCACGCTGCCATATCTGCTGCCAAACCGACTCTCTCTGCCTCGTTAAGAGCAACAACTCCAACTCCGGACATACATTGTGTTCCATTGATTAATGCAAGGCCTTCCTTCGCTTGAAGGGAAACCGCCTTCAATCCTGCTCGTTCTAAAGCCTCTCCTCCAGGAAGAATTTCACCCTTGTATTCTGCCTTCCCTTCACCTACTAATACGATTGCGATATGAGAAAGTGGCGCTAAATCACCGCTAGCTCCAACTGAGCCTTTGCTTGGCACGATGGGATGCACACCTTCATTGATCATATCCACAAGCAGCTGAACAGTTTCTTCTCTAATTCCAGAAAATCCGCGCAGTAAAGCATTTGCACGCAATGTCATCATGGCTCTTACAACAGGAGTAGGAAGAGGTTCACCAACACCTACAGCATCTGCTCTTAATAAATTTAATTGTAATTTCTCTATATCATCTTTCTCAATTTCAATATCACTTAGCTTCCCAAATCCTGTGTTCACACCATAAAGTATTTTTCCATCATTAAGCTGCTTTTCAATGCGGTTCCGGCTGGCGCGGACCTTTAGGCGGTTTTCCTCTGGGATTGATACTTTTGCAGTACCTCTAACAATCTTTTCTACCTTATGTCGATCTAATGTGACTCCATCAAGTTCTACTAGATCCAATCCTGCAATTCCACTGTTGCTCATAAGTTGTCCACTCCTCAATTTAAATACTAAAAATTCAGACTCTATAAAGTATTATAAAACTATTGCGACCAAGACACCAAATATAAAAATTAGGTATTGTAATGAATGAACATTGGTACACATGTGTGGACAATCTTCTCCCCTTCGCCTAGCGTCATAATTCTGCCCGTAAACATGAAAATAAACTCAGCTAACGCATTAAGAAAAACCTAGCCAAATTGTAATTACATGATTAATGCCACAACGACTGCCACAAATGTAAGTATCTATCATAGATCCCTAAAGTCTCTTAACCTATTTTTCTATATGATTTTTATACCATTGTTCAATTAAAGCTGCTGTTAGTCTGCCAGTATTAACTAAGTTTTCAATGCTGATGCATTCTCTGAAAGAATGAATATTTTGGAAGCCTAAACCAAGCGTTAAGCATGTTAGTCCATTTTCATTCAGAACATTTGTGTCTGCCCCGCCGAGTGTTTCTGTTAAATATGGCTTTATATGAATATTTCTTGCAGCTTCTTCTGCATTTCTTACGAGAATATCGTTTTCAGGGATATCAAATCCACTGTATTTCTTTTCAATTTTCACATTTACTTTTCCGCCTTTTTCCTCTGCTGCTCGTTTCATTGCTTCAGCCATATGATCTAGCTGCTGATCCAGCTTTTCCTTTGAAAAGCTGCGAACTTCCCCAGCAACCGTTACACTTCCGGGAATGATGGAAGTCAGTTCTCCACCTTTAATTATTCCTATATTCGCCAGTGTCTCATCATCAATCGTGCCTAACTTCATGTTAATTAAACCTTCAGCAGCTATAAGAAACGCACTATTTCCCTCTTCAGCATTGAGGGCAATATGTGCAGCATTTCCTTCTACTTCCATCCAGATCCGGGAGCTATAAGGTCCTTTTAGAATAATTTGACCTACATCCCCGCTGCTGTCGAAAATATAGCCTGTTTTACTCTTTGCTTTCGAGTAATCCATATATCTGGCACCAACTAAACCTGGCTGCTCATTAACAGTTAAAATAAATTCGATTGGCCCATGTGGAATACCGCCTTCAATAATAGCTCTCATTGCTTCCAAATAGGCTGCAAGAGCTGCACGATCATCAGCTCCTAAAATGGTTGTTCCATCAGAATGGATTACTCCATTTTTTATTACCGGCTTAAGCCCTTCTGTTGGCAAAACTGTATCCATATGCGTGGAGAAGAATAATGGCGGAATAGATGGATCTGTACCTTCGTGCCAGGCGACAAGGTTGCCAACCTCGCCATCAAAATTTTTGTGTGCCTCATCGAACTCTAACGTAAAGCCTAGTTCTGGCAATGCCTTAATCAAATAATCTGCAACAAGCTGTTCCTTTGTGCTAGGACCATTAATTTTTGCTAATTCTAGAAATAGCTCCTGCAATCTTTCCCCATTTACATATTCGGCTGCACTGGATGTATGTTTTGTTGTCATAATTGAAACCCTCCCATTTGCTCTGCATGCGTCACCATATTTTAATAGACTTACTTTTTGATCTCGTGATTAAAGGACATAGTTTGAAGATCTCGTAGGTTTTATGTCCTTTAAATCATGATTAAAGGACATGGTTCGGTGATTCCATCGATTGTATGTCCTTTAAAGACTGATGGTTTATGAAAAGTGCGATATTTTTCCTATGGATTTTCAAATATCTATTAACTAGCGGCTAACGACGACTTTTCCTTTTTTAATGACCGTTTCAACGATATTTGTTCCAAGCTCGTAAGCAATATGCTTATAGGTTGGGACATCCCAAATTTGCAGGTCTGCTAGTTTTCCTTCCTGAATCACGCCACGATCATCTAAATCAAGTGCCCTCGCTCCGCCATATGTAGCAGCTTTAATCGCCTCTTCAACAGAGAATTTATATAATCGGCATGCAAGATTTATTACAAACTGCATGGACTCTGTATAACAAGCTGGGCAAAGGTCAGTCGCAAGCGCAATTTCCATTCCTTTGTCTAGCATTTGGCGTGCATCGAATGGCTGTTTATGGTTAACAGCAAAATCCAAAGCTGGCATTAGCACTCCCGTTACCTTAGCTTCAGCTAGCTTTTCCATGACTTCAACTGGTGTATAATTTAAATGGTCAATCGAAACCATTTTCATTTCCGCTGCTAAATCAGAACCGCCGATATAAGAATATGCATCCGCATGAATTTTTGGCTTCATTCCATATTTTAGTCCTGCTTTAAGGATTAATTCAGATTCTTCGGCCGTAAAATAACCTTCATCACACCAAACATCACAGAATTCCGCGAGTCCCTGTTCTCCGACTTTAGGAATCATTTCGTTGATGATGACATCCAAATACTCACTTTTCGTCAGATTCTCTGGAAATCCATGTGCACCTAAAAATGTATTTAACACATCAAGCGGAGTTTCTTGATCCAGCCTTCTGCCTACCTCTAAAATTTTTATCTCACTATCTGTTGTCAGTCCGTAGCCGCTCTTGCCTTCAATAGTTGTAATGCCATGCTCAAGCATTGTCATCACACGTTTTTTCGATTGCTGGAATAATGTCTCTTCTGGTTCATTTCGTGTAAGTTCTACTGTTCTGCTCGGACCTGTTGTAATGCTTAGCTGCTGGAGTTTTTCGGGTTTTCCAGTTAGTTTAGCAGCATATTCTTCCACTCGCGTTCCATAGAAAACTAAATGAGTATGCGAGTCAACAAAGCCTGGAGCGACCACCTTACCTGTTCCATCAATAATAGAGGACTCTCCCAAATCAAAATTTCCTTTTACCTCTGCCTCTGTTCCAACTCCAACAATTTTTTCATCCTTAATTGCAATCCATGCATCAGTCAGGATACCAATTTCCTCCATACCCTCACCGATACATGTAATGACCTCGGATGCATTGCTGATTACTAAGTCTACTTTTAACTTGACCTTCGTTTCAGACATGCTACAAAACCTCCTTTAAGTCTATCAAGCTGTTTATTTTGCTTCTTCTGAAAAAGATTGGGGCTCAAAAGAGTTCCCCCCATGAGCCACCTGATCCATTTTTACAAATTTTTAAGCTTTTACATCTTCTTTTTCTAAATCCTTCGGTCCAAATGTTGCTTTTGGAGACCACCATAGTGGGATTTTGATGCTTTCATTTGTAAGTTTTCCTTTTCCGTTCGCAACATCTTGTGCGATTTCATAGCCAGCCTGTGCATGGCGGACAACCCCAATTCCAGAGTCAACTGTCATCGCTACTTCAAGTCTCATATCAGACTCATCTGTTCCATCTGCGATCATTGTTACACCAGTGTGAACGGCTTCACCCATTGAGTAGTTCGCTTGAAGAGCGATTAAGTCACACATACCCACTGCATTCAACAGACCGTTCAATACCGGCCAGTCAGAAATTAGGTCAGAACCATCCTTCATGTTTTCAGATTCAAATGTTGGGTTCACGATAGAACCTGAGTCCAAGTTGTCACGAGAGAATGCAACCGGACCAGAAAGCTCGCCGCGGCGGATCATATCGTTTACTTCCAATGCAAATGCTTTTCTCTGACCAAAGCCCATATAACAAATACGAGCTGGAAGTGCTTCAATTGGAATATGCTTCATCGCAAGCTTGATCCAGCGAGTTACTAGGTAGTCATCTGCAAATTTTTCTAAAATCATTTCATCAATTTTTCTTAAATCTTCTGGGTCTCCAGATAAGCATACCCAACGGAAAGGTCCGCGGCCTTCGCAGAACAATGGACGAATGTATTCCGCTACAAAACCTGGAAGACGTTTCGCTTCCTTCGGATCAAAACCGGCATCGACACATTCTTTACGGTGACTTGTACCGTATTCAAAGGAGTGAACGCCTAAGTCCATAAATTTGATTAGCGCTTTCAATTCACGGATCATCGTTTCGCGAGCTTTTTCTAAGTAAAGGGTACGATCTGTATCACGAAGCTTTTCTGCTTCTTCTACTGTGTAGCCAGCTGGTAAATAAGAAATTGGATCGTGGCCTGGTGTCATAGAAGTTGAGATGTCTGGCAGCCACCCTTTTTCAAGAACCTCTTCGAAAATATCTGCGGCGTTTCCAACTACCGCGATACCAAGTGGCTTACCTTCAGCAGCCGCTTGCTTCGCCATAGCAATCGCATCATCCAATGAATCGGCTAAAACATCAATAAATTTCTTTTCAATACGGCGCTTAATAATCTCAACATTAGAGTCACATAGAATGGCAACTCCGCCATGCATGGTCATAGCTCTCGTTTGGTTTCCGCCCATTCCGCCAGCTCCAGCTGTTAGAAGGATTTTCCCAACAAGAGAATCATTGTAATGAAGACGTGCGATTGCCGATAAAGTTTCGAAAGTGCCTTGGATAACACCTTGTGTACCGATATACTCCCATGGAGCTGCAGTGTAGTTCGCATACATCGTTAAGTTTTTATCTTGTAAATCGTAGAATGTTGGCCAATCTGCCTTCATGATATTGGTTGTTGCCATAACAACGGTCGGCGCATATTTATGAGTTTTAAATACCGCAACTGGCATTCCAGATTGAACAACTAAAGTTTCATCATCTTCAAGTTCTTTTAACGATTTCACAATCGCATGGTAAGATTCCCAGTTACGTGCCGCTTTCCCAATCCCACCATAGATAACTAGCTCTTCTGGCTTTTCCGCATTTTCCATATTATTTTCTAGCATTCTTAGAATAGACTCTTGTCTCCACCCTTTACAGCGAAGCTCTGGTCCTCTTTGTGCTTTAACGGAATATAAGATTTCTGGTTGTGACATGAATAATTCCTCCAATACTAAATTAATTAAATTCTTATCTAATTATTTTGCAAGTATTATGCCAAGTTAGTAAAACTCGCTGAATTTTTCTGATTTAACCTATTTATTTTTGTCTTTTCATATTTTTCTGGTTTAGAAACCTATAATTCTGTCATTCCTTTTAAATTTTCAATGCGTTTCCTTGAATAAATCGCAGATAAATTTTGCGCTTTTTGCGAAAAATTCGAAAAGCAACTCCAAAATACCTAAAACCGATTTCAATCAGAGGATGCAGATATAATTTGCATGCAAATTATAAAAGAAAAATGCACCCACCCCGTTAGGATGAGTGCATAATACAGATAATTTGTGATTTTTTTCAATCTTGCTCGAATAAGTAAGGGCATGTAACAACATTGGTGATTTGAAAAGTGCCGACACACCTTCAGGCACTTTCTTTGAGTTTATAAGTAAAAGAACAATATTTAGCCACCGAGATAGGCCTTTTGAATAACATCCTGTTCTAATAAATTTCGTGCCTTATCATGATATTTAATTTGTCCATTTTCTATAATATATGCCCTATCAGCAACAGATAATGCTTTTTTTGCATTTTGTTCAACTAATAAAATTGTTAGACCTTGACCTTTAATTTTCTTAATCGTTTCATAAATATCTTTTACAACGATTGGTGCTAACCCCATTGACGGTTCATCGAGCATCAAAACTTTTGGTTTACCCATTAATGCTCTGCCTATTGCTAACATTTGTTGTTCCCCGCCACTCATAGTACCACCTAATTGTCTTTTTCTCTCTTCAAGTCTAGGAAACAATTCAAATATCTCTTCTAATTCATTTGCTTTTATATTATTTGTAACGTTTCTTGTATATGCCCCTAATAGCAGGTTTTCCAAAACAGTTAATTTTGGGAAAATCCTTCGACCTTCTGGAACCATTACTATTCCTTTTTTTACAATTTGATCCGGACTTAATTTATTTATTTCATCACCATTAAAAAGTATTGAACCTGAGGATTTTATTAATCCAGAAATCGCATTTAAACTTGAAGACTTTCCAGCACCATTAGATCCCATTAATGTTACTATTTCTCCTTTATTTAACTCTAAATTGAGATCTTTTACTGCATGAATTTGGTTATAAAAGACATTTAGATTTTTTATTGTTAGCAATTAAATCACTTCCTCTTCTTCACTTCCAATGTAGGCTTTTACTACAGCGCTATCAGAAGTAACTTGTTCAGGAGAACCATCAGCAATTTTCTCACCGTGATTTAATACAGCCATATTATCACACAATCCTACCAGCATCGGGACGTTATGTTCGATAATAATCACTGTTGTCCCATTGTCACGTATTCTTTTTACCAATAAATTAATTTCCTCTACCTCAGTATCATTCATACCTGCACATGGTTCATCCAATAAAATAAGCTTTGGTTCAGATACAAGTGCACGGGCTATCTCTACCTTACGCTGATTTCCATAAGATAAATTACCTGCATTTAAATCCATATACTTTTCTAAACCAACCTCCATCAATGTTTGTTTAACTTTTTCTTCAACAAATGTCTCTTCTGTCCGTTGAAATTTGCTATTTAATATAGCAGAAATTAAACCCGACTTTGTCTTTCGAAACATTCCTATCTTTACATTTTCTGCAACAGTCTCATTACCTAATAACCTTATATTCTGGAATGTCCTTGAAACTCCTAATCTTGCTATTTGAAATGGTTTTAACTTTTGAATCATAGTATCTTCAAATACTATTTCACCATTATTAGGAGTATAAATTCCTGTTAACATATTAAACAATGTTGTTTTACCTGCACCATTTGGTCCAATCAAACCAAAAATTTCATCTTTTTGTACCTTCAGACTTACATTATTTATAGCTGTTATTCCACCAAAAAACTTTGATACATTTTTAACTTCCAACATTCTGATCACCACTTTTCACAGCTGGTTTTAAATTTCTAATTTTAATATTTTTTATGTCTATTAATCCTTTAGGACTATATCTCATAACTAAAACCATAAGTAATCCATAAAGAATCATTTTATAATTATCTAAATAATTTAAGTTCAAAATGTTTCCTACATCAAAAATATGAAATAGTTCCGGTATTGTGTATAAAAGTGTCACACCTAATAAAGTCCCCCTTATACTACCCAATCCACCAATTACTATCATACTTAGGATAGTTGCTGATGTTGTAAACGTAAAAGAGTCAGCATTTACAAAGTAAATTTTATGAGCAAATAAGGCTCCTGCAACTCCTGCAAAGGCTGCTCCGATTGCAAAGGCTAATACTTTATAATACATGGTATTGATTCCCATCGATTGAGCTACAGTTTCATCTTCTCTTATAGTCACCCAAGCTCTTCCAATTCTAGACCGTGTTATTTTCCTCATAATATAGATGGCAGCGATTAATGCAATTACAACCAAAACGAGATATCCTACATTCTCCACCTCTATCCCCAAAAAGTTAGGGGCGGGTATAGAATTTATTCCATATGCCCCTCCTGTAATTTTGGAATTATTAAAGAAAGAGTGTGCAACAAGCCCCAAGCCCAATGTTGTAATTGCGAGAAAATCATCTCTTAAACGCAAACTGGGTAGTCCTAAAAGTCCACCTAATATGAAGGTTACTACAACAGCAATTAGCATAGAAATCCAAACATTCACACCATAATTAGCAGATAGTATGGCTGATGTGTAAGCGCCAATTCCATAAAATGCTGCGTGTCCCAAAGAAACCTGTCCTGCAAACCCAGTTGTTAAATTCAATCCTAGGCCTAAAAGAATATTAATCACTAAAAATATTAAAATATCTACGTAATATGGGTTAATGAAATCCAACAATGATATCACCTACACTTTTTCTATATTCTTTCCGAATATTCCTGAAGGTTTTATTAGTAAAATAGCAACCAGCAATATAAAAGCGATGGCATTCGTATCAATAGGCATCCCTTCTAAATATCCTGTACTTAATGCCTCTGCTATTCCCAATATTAATCCACCTAAGACTGTTCCAGGAATTGAACCTAAACCACCTAGCACAACAACACAGAAAGCTTTTAATCCGGGAATATCCCCCATAGCTGGTGATAGTGAATTATAATTTAACGCTGTTATTATGCCAGCTAAAGCCGCTAACATAGAACCAAGCAGAAAAGTAACCATGACAATTCTATTAACATTTATACCCATTAATGCAGCTGCCTTTCGATCCTGAGAAACTGCTTTAATAGCTATTCCTATTTTGGTGAAATTCAAGAAGAGGTAAAGCAAAGCTAAAACAATAAGTCCGATTATGATCATATAAAGTTTTATATTCGTTAATGACGCAATCCCAAAAATATCAATACTATGTACGGCAATATTTGTTTTTGGAAAGGCATGAGAATCAGATGTAAAAATAATTTGAAACAAATTTTGAAGTAATATAGCTATTCCTACACCACTTATTAGAACCGTAATTGGATGGACATCTTTAAGAGGTCTATAAGCATACTTTTCAATCCCTACACCAACCAGTCCGGAAATTACTAAGGCAAATATCAAAGCGGTAATAAAAGAAAGATTTAGATATAAAATTCCTACCATAGCCGAGAAGGCTCCGACCATATATATAACACCGTGGGCAAAGTGCAAAACTTTTAAAACTCCGTATACCATTGTTAGCCCAAGCGCTATTAATACATATACAAAACCTAATGCTATCCCATTAATTAACTGTTCAACTATCAAGTCATCCCACCCCTTTACCGTTATAAAGGAAAACAAGGGATACAATAATAAATTGAATCCCTTTTATCTCCACTTATAAAATTAATATGTTTTTGAATGTAGGTATTTAAATTCTCCATTTTCAACTTTCATGAATACAATTGGCTTAACGACTTCATGATTTTCATCAATTGTAATATTTCCGGAGGTGCCTTCTAAATCTTTAGTTGAATTAATTGCTTTAGCAATTTCCTCTCTATCAGTACTTGAACGTTCAATTGCATCCTTTATCGTTAATACCGCATCATAGCTTTGGGAAGCTGTAATACTTAAATCGGTATTGAATTTTTCCTTATAGGCTTTAACAAAGTTTTGAACAACTTCTCTCTCATCTGCCGTATAGAATGAGGTAGTAATGACAGTTCCTTCAGCATGATCACCAGCTAATTCGAGAAATTTTGGTGCATCCAACCCATCAATGCCGATTATTCTAGATTCTAGGCCCATTTGTTTTGCTTGGCTTACGATGGAAGATCCCTCATTGTAGTAGGCTACAACAAATAAAGCATCAGGTTTTTGTTCCTTTATAGCAGATAACGCTGAATTAAAATCAGTATCACCCATATTAAATTGTTTACTTACTAAAACTTTTCCGCCTAGTTCACTTATTTCTTTCTCTAAAGCGACCTGGCTTTCGGTTCCATAATCAATATTCATATACACAATACCAAAGGTTTTTAATTTTTCTTCATTAACTGCATAATCAGCAAGAGCTTTTGCTTGTACATTGGAGGTATAGATCATTCTAGAAACGTAGTCCCCGCCCTTTGTAGCTTCCGGATGTTTCGCATATGAAACAATCATTGGTACGCCTTCTTTTTGTGCCAGAGACGCCGCTGCTAAAGTTGGACCTGAATAAGCCCCGCTAATAACGGCAGCTACCTTATCACTATTTATTAACTTTTGAACACCTTTTGCGGCTTCTTGCGGCTTACCTTGGTCGTCAACAGAAATTATTTCTACCTTTTGTCCATTAATTCCACCATTTTCATTAATTTGATCTACAGCTAGTTGTGAAGCATTTAAACTTATTTGCCCGTCAGTTGATGTTGGTCCTGTTAATGGTCCAAACCAACCAATTTTTATAACATCTTGGGTATTCTTTTTTGAATCGGTAGAGCCTTCCTTTCCATCTGTATTTTCTGAACTACAAGCTGATAATATTAAAGAAAAAACTAATAATAATAGATAGAGCATTTTTTTCATGCAATCTCACCCCAGATAATTTTTATTGAGTTATCAGTAAATAGGACTTGGAGTTTCTCATGTTGTAAAAAATTTTACTTCCTTTTAGTGGCATAAACTATTATTCTGACGTTTCCTACGATGTAAACTCTAGTTTAGTAGTAGAATTTTACCTAGGTAACTTCTAAATCTTTATTCAAAAAAGCAATTAGAGGGAAGGTTCTACAAGATAGCGCTTACTTTAATAACAACTCTTTCAATCTACGATTTTTCAATTGATCATTCTTACGAGAATCTGTTTAGAAATGAAACTAATCCCCTCTCATCATTTTTTCGAATCAATTAATATTTTGCAAGAAGTGTGCCAAAGAAACTATTTATTCAAAATCTCAAATTATAATGGATAATCTGATCTTGTGCAGACGAAATATTCCACAATTTTTACAAAATAATACATAAATAGTGCAGATGGATTTTGCTTTTTTAATATTAATTAGTGTATTTTTGGATGATTCATTTAATCGGAAACACTCATAATGTGCAGATAAATTTTGCGATATTTTCGAAAATTTAAACAAAGAAACGTTAAATGTCATGAAAACAATTCCATCTATGCTGTGCAGACAGATTTTGCATGAGCAAATATGTTATCCATTTTTGCAAATAAAAACATCGACCTGCTCGGCCGATGTTTTTATTCTTATAACACTTTGCTTAAAAAAGCTTTCGTTCTTTCATGCTGCGGGTTTTCAAAAATTTCTTTCGGGGCATTTTCTTCTACAATGACACCCCCATCCATAAATAAAACACGATCTCCCACTTCTCGGGCAAATCCCATTTCATGCGTTACAACGACCATTGTCATTCCTTCTTTAGCCAATTGTTTCATTACTTCAAGCACTTCTCCAACCATTTCCGGATCAAGTGCTGAGGTCGGCTCATCGAAAAGCATGATTTTTGGCTTCATCGCTAAAGCTCTTGCAATCGCAACCCTCTGCTTTTGCCCGCCTGATAATGAATCTGGATAGACATCTGCTTTTTCCTCAAGTCCGACTTTTTTCAGGAGCTCAAGACCTGTTTTCTTAGCTTCCTCTGCAGAAATTTTTCTCACTTGCATTGGAGCAAGCATGATATTTTGAATGACCGTTTTATGCGGAAATAAATTAAATTGCTGAAAAACCATTCCGACTTCGGTTCTTACTTTATTAATATCTGTTTTTTTATCGGTTATATCAACTCCCTCAATCGTAATATGACCGCCTGTTATCGATTCAAGCAAATTAATACATCTTAAGAATGTAGATTTTCCTGATCCTGATGGACCAATCACAACGACAACTTCCTGTGGTTGTATAGAAGCACTAATATCTTTTAAAACTTCATTTTGTCCGAATGTTTTTTTTAAGTTCTTCACTTGAATCATTCTGTTGTCAACCTTCTTTCAAGTTTATTCAATAAGAAGCCTAATGTTGTTGTTAACACAAGGTAAATGAGCGCAGCTGTAAGATAAGGCTCCCACACACGGAAAGTTTGACTTGCTAATGCTCGTCCATAGTACATAAGTTCAGGTGTCGCCACGATTGCTGCGAGGGAGGACTCTTTAATAAGGACAATGAACTCATTCCCAAGAGGAGGGATCATTCGTTTGAAGGCTTGAGGCAATATGACATGTTTCATTGCTTGAACATGGGACATGCCTAGAGAACGAGCTGCTTCCATTTGTCCTCTATCAATGGACTGAATACCAGCACGAAAAATTTCTGCAATATAGGCACCTGCAATTAAGGAGAGTGCAATAATACTAGCCACAATCCCATTCGTATGCCCAATAAATAATGGTACGATCCCGAAATGAATTAATAATATTTGAACAAATAAAGGAGTTCCGCGGAAAAATATTATGTAACAATTAAAAATAAATGCAAGCGGCTTATTTTTCACCATTTTCCCTAAGCCGATAAATAAACCAAGAATGGTTCCAAATATAATACCTACAATTGACAAACCAATCGTTAATAATGTCCCCTTTACAAAGAAAGGAATATATTCTACTAAGATGTCAATCCTGAAATCCATTGCCCTTCCCCCTATGTAAATCAAAATTGCGTAACTTTCCTTTCTGCGTTACGCAATTCTGATTTAATTATTTATTTTTGCTGAGCTAAAATGGTCTCTACATCTGGTTCAACTCCGAACCATTTCTTATAAATCTCAGAATAAGTTCCATTTTTCAAGACTTCAGTAACAGCCACATCAAAGTCTGCTTTTAATTCACTGCCTTTTGGAAACATGAGGCCGTAAAATTCATTTTCAAAGCCTTCTTTATCGCTAATAACATTTAGCTTATCGTTTGGATTATTTTGGGCATAAGCCTGAACTACTGCATTATCGGCAACAACTGCATCTGCACCGCCACTCGTTAATTCCAAAATCGCTAAATTATTATTATCAAACTTTTTAATGTTTTTATTGTTTAAGCCTAGTATTTTCTCAACTGCCGCTTCCCCAGTCGTTCCTCCAAGAACTGCCACTACCTTGTCATTCTTTAAGTCAGCCGCACTCTTAATATCACTGCCCTCTGGAACTAGAATCTCATTCGTTGATAAATAGTATGGTACTGAAAAATCATATGTTTCTGATCGCACATCATTAATTGTAATCGCACAAATCCCCATATCCGAAAGCTTGTCTTTTACCTCGACAAATAGAGGATCCCAGCCAACATTAACCATTTCAAATTCATAGCCTGCTTCCTTAGCAACTGCATTCATAAAGTCAACGTCAAAGCCTTTCATTTCACCTTTATCTAAAAATACAAATGGCGCATAGTTTGCCTCTGTTGCGATTTTAAGTTTTTTCTTACCTTCACCTGAAGCTGCACTATCACCGCTGTCCTCTGAAGTCTTTTGGCTCGTACCGCAAGCTGATAGAATAAGAGAGAAAACCATTACAATAGCTAAAAGTGTAAACCTTTTCATTTTAATGCCCCCTTTAATTTTAAAAAGCAGTTCATTTTATTCACGTTAAGTCTTGGAAGCAATTTCCTTTCAGGTTTTGGAAAAATCTCAATCCCCTCTCCATAATTTTTTTCTAATCAAATAATCTTTTGCAAGGATTGTGCCAAAATAACTAATTCTATATATTTCTAATACTAAAGGACTTCTAAAAACTAGACTATACTAAATATTGTATTTATTCAATCAATTCTGTTAAATAATTCGCAGATATTTTTAGCTAAATAATACTATTTATGAATTGCATCCCTATGAAACTTTAATTTATCAAGCTATCATAATATGCAGATGTTTTATGCATATTTGTCATTAATAGTTGGAGCTTAAGGGAGTTTATATTTTTTTGAAAAGTTAATTGTCTAAAGGAACACATTCATTTATATAATATTTATGTTTTTTAGTGATCAATAACTTTCTTATAAAAAACGCAGATATTTTTTGCGTATTGTACCAGAGAAAATTTGGTATATAAAAAGACACCAATTAGTAATTCAGCACTAAGTGAGCCAACAATCCCAACTTGTGGCATTTCCGTATTGATATCTCCAGCAGCAATCCCCACTAAAAAGCCGCTTTCCCTAAAAGAGGAAAAGCAGGCTATTTATTAAATGATCATATTTAAGTTTGTATACGTCTTTTACGACTTAACTTCTTCTTTTTCTAAATCCTTTGGTCCGAATGTTGCTTTTGGTGACCACCATAATGGGATTTTGATGCTTTCCTTCGTTAATTTTCCTTTTCCATTGGCTACGTCTTGAGCGATTTCATAGCCAGCCTGTGCATGACGGACAACTCCAATTCCAGAGTCAACTGTCATCGCTACTTCAAGTCTCATGTCAGACTCGGCTGTTCCGTCTGCGATCATTGTTACTCCTGTGTGAACGGCTTCACCCATTGAGTAGTTCGCTTGAAGTGCGATCAGGTCACACATGCCAACTGCATTAAGAAGTCCATTCAATACTGGCCAGTCAGAGATTAAATCAGAGCCATCCTTCATGTTTTCAGATTCAAATGTTGGGTTCACAATGGAGCCTGAATCTAAGTTGTCACGAGAGAATGCAACTGGTCCAGAAAGCTCGCCGCGACGAATCATATCGTTAACTTCTAATGCAAATGCTTTTCTTTGACCAAAGCCCATATAACAAATACGAGCTGGAAGTGCTTCAATTGGAATATGCTTCATCGCAAGCTTAATCCAGCGAGTTACTAGGTAGTCATCTGCAAATTTTTCTAAAATCATTTCATCAATTTTTCTTAAATCTTCTGGATCTCCGGATAAGCATACCCAGCGGAAAGGTCCGCGGCCTTCGCAGAACAATGGACGAATGTATTCCGCTACGAAGCCTGGAAGACGTTTCGCTTCCTTCGGATCAAAACCGGCATCGACACATTCTTTACGGTGACTTGTACCATATTCAAAAGAGTGAACGCCTAAGTCCATAAATTTGATTAGCGCTTTCAATTCACGGATCATCGTTTCGCGTGCTTTTTCTAAGTAAAGGGTACGGTCGGTATCACGAAGCTTTTCTGCTTCTTCTACTGTGTAGCCTGCAGGTAAGTAAGAAATTGGATCGTGACCTGGCGTCATAGAAGTTGAGATATCTGGCAACCAGCCTTTTTCAAGTACCTCTTCGAAAATATCTGCAGCGTTTCCAACTACCGCAATACCTAGTGGCTTGCCTTCAGCAGCCGCCTGCTTTGCCATTACAATCGCCTCATCCAATGAATCGGCTAAAACATCAATAAATTTCTTTTCAATACGACGCTTAATGATTTCTACGTTTGAGTCACATAGAATCGCTACTCCGCCATGCATGGTCATCGCTCTTGTTTGGTTTCCGCCCATTCCGCCAGCACCAGCTGTTAAAAGGATTTTTCCAACAAGTGAATCACTATAGTATAGACGTGCAATAGCTGATAATGTTTCGAATGTGCCTTGGATAACGCCCTGTGTCCCTATGTATTCCCAAGGTGCAGCCGTATAGTTCGCATACATCGTTAAGTTTTTATCTTGTAAATCGTAGAATGTTGGCCAATCTGCCTTCATAATGTTTGTCGTTGCCATGACAACTGTTGGGGCATATTTATGTGTTTTAAATACCGCAACAGGCATACCTGATTGCACAACTAATGTTTCATCATCTTCAAGCTCTTTCAAAGATTTAACAATCGCATGGTAAGATTCCCAGTTACGGGCGGCTTTCCCAATCCCACCATAGATGACAAGTTCTTCTGGCTTTTCAGCGTTTTCCATATTATTTTCCAGCATCCGCAGAATGGATTCCTGTCTCCATCCTTTACAGCGAAGCTCCGGCCCTCTTTGTGCTTTAACGGAATATAAGATTTCTGGTTGTGACATGTATATTTCCCCCTAGATTAATATTAATTTCTGAAACTCATTAATAGATATTGCAAAGAACGTGCCAAATTTATTAAACTAGTGAATTTTTCAAGAAATTAGTTAATTAGTCCTTATATATCAACAATTTTATTTAATATTTTTCTTTATGAATAATGTAATTATTAAATTTCTTAAATAATATCTTGGTAGGTCCTGCAGATAAAATTGGCATTAGAAATATTTAGCAGTTTCATTAGACACAATGAAGTGTAAGCCGTTACAAATTTAAAGCATGCAGATAAATACTGCATGCAGATTATTTAAAAAATTCATAATTAATGTTATATTAAAAATATGTATTTTCATAGTTAGCAAAGTCAGGAGGGAAAGTTTTGATTGCAGAATCTATTTGTAAATTAATGAAGGGCTATTCAGATGGCGTCATGATTCTAAATGAAAACTACGAAGTTGTTTGGCAGGACATGAATCAGATTAGTTCATTTGAGGTTGCTGAGGGCACTCATATTGCTGAACTCCTCCCATGTGAGCATGTACGCTTTGTGGAAAATGAAACATTCACAGTTTCATTTTCTCAAAAGAAATTTTCCGTTGAAGTGAAAACCTTCTCTGCAGATGTTCACTATATCATTCTTTGTTTTGAGGACATTTCTGACTTATTAGCCAATCCAAAAATGAGATTGTTTTGCTTGGAAAAAATTATAGAATCTCTTGGTGAAGGGGTTATGATGAGCAATCAAAATGGAGAAATTATTTTATACAATCTCGCTCAAGAAAAAATGGAAGGATTAAATCGGAATGAGATTATTGGCAAGCATTTATGGTCAGTTTATAACTATAATCCGCAAAATTCCGAACATAAACATACTTTTAAAACCGGAAAGCCGATATTTTCAAGATACAGGGCGCATTCAACTATTAATGGGGTCCCGAAGTATGTGAACTATAGTACTTTTCCCATTCAAAAGGATGGAGAAACCATCGCGGTATACTCTATTAGCACGAATGAGACTAGACTTAAAGATATGCTTTACCAAACAATTGAGCAAAAGCGGAAGATCGCCTTCACAGAAAAGAATGGTCAAGACTCAAAAAATGGCACTACCTACACATTTGAAAACATTAAGGGCAATAGCCTTTCCTTAAAAAATCTAATTCAGGAAGCACAGAACATTGCGATTCATAATACGGATGTCTTAATTGTCGGGGAAACAGGAACAGGAAAAGAACTGTTTGCCCAAAGTATTCATAATCATAGCTCAAGAGCTAACAGTCCATTTATCGCGATTAACTGTGCAGCCATTCCGGAAAACCTTTTGGAGAGCACCCTATTTGGTACTGTTAAAGGGGCATTTACAGGTGCCACTAATCAAATTGGTCTTTTCGAGCATGCAAAGGACGGGACATTATTTTTAGATGAGATTAACTCGATGCCTATGACATTGCAATCGAAGCTAATGCGCGTTTTGCAGGAACGATTAGTCAGACGAGTTGGCTCAAATGATGTTTCACCTGTTCAATGTACTGTCATCAGTGCCTCGAACGAAGATCCGGAAAAGCTTATAACTGAAGAAAAAATGAGACTTGACTTATTTTACCGTATTGCACGAACAAGCTTGTACATCCCTCCATTACGGGAACGGACAGAGGATATTCACTTCTTTATTGAATATTTCCTAGAATCCTATCAGGAAAAGTTCAATAAGATAGTGCCAAAAATCTCGAAATCATTGATGACAACTCTTCTTCAATATCATTGGCCGGGAAATACTAGAGAGCTTGAGCATTTAATAGAGAATCTCATTATTCGTGTTTCCGAAGCCGACAAGGCAATTGAAATAGATCACCTGCCAACTTACATAAGACGGAAAATCTTTTCCAATAAAAAAAATAAATCTATTGAAATGAAGGAATTAGAGAAAAAGCCGATGAAATCGATTTTTGCCAATTCCAAAGAGCATTTTATCCAAACAACCTTAGAACAAACAGATTGGAATATCTCTAAGGCCGCTAGGAAACTTGGCATTACCCGTCAAAGTCTTCAATACCATATTAAAAAGTATGGACTTGAAAAGCCACGATAAAAGAAAGAGGGACAGATTAGATTGTCAATGGCATCATTGAATCCTCCAATTTTTGGGCTCCTAAGTGTTAAAAAGTGTAAGAACTAATATTCAGATATCTATATCTGATTAATGGAAGTTCCAGGTTTCAAGGATGTTCAAACAGCCTTGAGAAAATTTGAAAAACTTACAGTTCCAAGTTGTATCTGCTAAACTATTAGTTTCTTTTTACATTAAGACTCCTCCGTATGTTTGAAATTTTGGTTGGGTAACCAAAATTTATTGGCAATAAACAGGAGTTTATTAATACCATGCTGAAAGCTTTTGGAACCCTATGCCTAGCATAGGGTTTTTATTTCCACAATAATAATTTACTCTTCACAGCTGTTAAAAATAAGATATTCTTGTATATCCTTCAATAAAATGGTAATATTATTTAGTTATTCTGAAGGGAAATCGAGGATACAGCATGAGAATAAGAGATTGGGATTCAAATCTAAAAGTACGATTATTTGGAGAAGCGGCAATTAACATCACTTTTTGGATGTTCTTCCCTTTTTTGACGATTTACTTTGCAGGTGAATTTGGGAAGGATAAAGCGGGATTGCTGCTTATTTTTTCTCAAGTATTTTCCGTTTTAGCCAATTTAATGGGCGGGTATTGCGCGGATCGTTTTGGAAGAAAAACGATGATGGTTTTATCAGCATTCGGACAGGGCCTTAGCTTTCTAGTCTTTGCGCTAGCCGATTCCCCATGGCTGAATTCGCCATGGCTAGGATTTATTTGCTTTGCCTTTGTTGGCATTTTCAGTTCATTTTATTGGCCGGCAAGTCAGGCAATGGTTGCAGATGTTGTGGAGGAAAAGCATCGCAGCCATGTATTTGCGATTTTCTATACCTCTATTAATATTGCAGTTGTGATCGGACCTGTGTTGGGAGCCATTTTTTACACGAAATACCGTTTCGAGCTTCTATTAATTGCGGGCATCATCTGTATTATTTTAGCTTGTATTTTAGCAAAAATGACGAGAGAAACTATGCCCAAACAGTCCCATATAGTTAATGAAAATGATAAATGGTATTCCTTTTTAATCAAGCAGATGAAGGATTATGGGATCATTTTTAAGGATAAAGTCTTCCTTCTATTTATCATAGCAGGTGTTCTGGCGGCACAAACATTTATGCAGCTGGATTTATTAATTCCGATTTATACGAGCGAGTTTATAAACAACCAAACACTGTTGAAATTCGGTGATTGGGCCTTTACGGTCAGTGGTGAGCAAGCTTTCGGCATTCTTTTATCTGAAAATGGTTTTCTCGTAGCCTTATTTACTGTAGCTGTCACGAAAATCATGATTAAATATAAGGAAAGAAATGTATTTGTGATTTCCTCCCTTACGTATGCAGTAGCCATTTTCATGTTTGGACAAACGACTTGGATTTGGGGTTTAATCATTGCAATGGCACTCTTTACATTCGGTGAGCTAATGACAGTAGGCATTCAGCAAAGCTTCGTTTCAAAAATCGCTCCTGAGCATATGCGCGGGCAATATTTTGCGGCTGCAAGCCTGCGGTTTACATTCGGCAAAACGATTGCACCCATTTCCATTCCCTTGACTGTGTGGATTGGGTATGACTGGACGTTTTCAATTTTAGCTGGCCTTGCGGTTTTAAGTGCTGTGCTTTACTGGCTCATGTTTTCCATTTCTGAAAAACCAAATACAGTAGTTGCCAAAAAGGGATCTGTCTAGGATTCCTTTTTGTTTTTTATTTCTTCAAAGTTTCTTTTTCCAAACAAAAAAGTTACAATTATAAAGAAGATTTTGGTAAAGGAGATTATATAATGAGTGACTTTCAAACGAATTTAGAAAAATATGCAGAGCTTGCTGTAAAGGTTGGCGTTAATATTCAAAATGGGCAAACTCTTGTCATCAATACAGCCCTCGATTCAGCTGAGTTAGTTCGACTTATCGTAAAGAATGCATACGAGGCCGGTGCTTATAATGTAGTTGTGAATTGGAATGACGATATTGTATCTCGTACGAAATATGAGCTCGCACCTGATGAGGCTTTCAATGAATATCCAGAATGGCGTGCGAAGGAACTTGAAGAATTGGCAAAGAACGGCGCTGCCTTTATGTCCATCGTTTCAGCAAGCCCCGACTTACTAAAGGGTGTTAAATCCGAGAGAATCGGTAATTTTCAAAAAGCTGCGGGGAAAGCACTTTCTAATTACAGAAAGTTGGTAATGGCGGATAAAGTCAGCTGGACCGTTATCGCAGCCCCGTCTCCTGCTTGGGCCGATATGGTATTCCCTGATGCACCTGCAGAAAAAAGAGTACAATTATTGTGGGATGCGATTTTTAAAGCTACACGTACAGATTTAGAAAATCCGGTGGAAGCTTGGAAGAAGCATGATGAAACACTGCACGAGAAAGTAGATTATTTGAACAGTAAACGCTATAAAAAGCTGCACTATAAAGCACCTGGAACTGATTTAACGATCGAGCTTCCTGAAAAGCACCTTTGGTGTGGGGCCGGCAGCATCAATGAAAAGGGTCATGAATTCATGGCCAATATGCCAACTGAAGAGGTATTTACTGTGCCTCATAGAACTGGTGTTAATGGAACGGTATCCAGTACAATGCCATTAAGCTATGGCGGAAATATTATCGATCAATTTTCATTAACATTTGAAAATGGCCGTATTGTTGATGTTAAGGCAGAGAAAGGTGAAGAAATTCTTAAACAGCTTGTCGAAACAGATGATGGCTCACATTATCTTGGTGAAGTGGCGCTCGTTCCTTTTAATTCACCAATTTCTCAATCTAATCTGCTTTTCTATAATACTTTGTTCGATGAAAACGCATCAAACCATCTTGCAATCGGCAGTGCCTATGCATTCTGTTTAGAAGGCGGAAAGCAAATGTCTAGTGATGAGTTAAAGGAACATGGTCTCAATGATAGCCTAACACATGTCGACTTCATGATTGGATCGGCCGAAATGGACATTGACGGCATTACAGCAGACGGAAAAACAGAGCCTGTCTTCCGCAATGGGGATTGGGCATTCTAAAAAGAAAAGCGGAAGAGCCTTGATCAGATGAACATCGACTAAAAACCGCCACGTCCTGTGGCGAACGCCGATGTCGGCACATCCTGTGCAAGTCCGACAAGCATAAGCCAAGCCGGCAGGAAGGTTGTACTTTAACCTTCTTGACGGCTTGGCTTATGACCTCGAGGTCGACAAAAACGCAACGTCCTCCCAAAAGCTCAGCTTTTGGTCGTGCGATGATTACGCTTCCGAAGCGTTCCTTGTCCTGTTGCATTGTCGACACTAGTACGTCCTGTACTTCGGGGCTAGGCGCTGAAGCTAGACAATAGCAGCCTTTGCTATGTTTATTTTTTTGATAAATAGATATTTTTCACCATACCATTCTCATCAGACAAAACCTCTACAACATATTTATCTGCATTGTAGACAGCGCGAATCTCCTTATCCGCATTGATCCCCTCTTGCTCCGGATCTCCAAGTAATTTCTTAATCTCTTCTAAAGTTGTTTTCACACGCTCGCCGGGAATGGAGACGGCTGTTACCGAACCAGTTGCACTATCATAAAAATAGGTAATTTCCGGGTACATCAAATAGGGTGTACCTTCCATAATCCCTTCCTCCATAAAATTAGGCTCGGATTTCTTGATGTTAGCAATATTCGTTCCGATTGGATACGGACTTCCTAAAGGGATTCCTTGCTTCGCTTTTTCAACCATATCATGGCTAAGCTCTATGTTATGGAAGGGATAGTATAACTCTCTCTTTTCACTCCATCGTTTATACCATTGCTCGCTTAAATTCTTTGACTTTTCATCAAATGCAGATTCATCTTTTTTGCTGATTTCCAATGTTTCTTCATTAAACTCCCATGTCACAAACTTCCAAACGTTATTTTCCTGTAAATGAGCAGTTTGCAAATATTTTTGATTAATCGTCTTTATTTCCGTTCCCGTAATTTCATCAAGTCCTTCTTCAGGAGCAACCTTCACAATCTCTCCATCTTTTATGGCATATAAATATGGATTAAAAGTACGTTGTTCACTTGGATGAAGTGCAATAAAGACCGCAGTTTTCCCTAACTTTATAGAATAGGCCTGGTTTAAAGATGGATTAAATTTGAAAGGGGCCCCATTGCCTAGGGCTATCTGTTTATATGCTACTGATGAATCCTTGTCTGCTAGATAAAAGAAATACATTCCGGTGAATAGTTGATTTTTCCCGCCTGAACCGTTCTCCTCTTTTATTACATTGTGCTCATCCTCAGCATAAAGAAACACCGAATAATCGTTTGACCCTTCTGTCGCTTCAAACTGGTAAAGCGCTTTTTCCTTTAACCAAGCTATGTCCTTTGTCTTCATCTTATCAACAGATGTTTGTACAGCTGAAGATTTAATTTGTGTATTCCCTGTAGTATTTATAGCATTTGTTTCATTCGAGCATGCTGCTAATAGTCCTGATAACATCAAGAAAGAAAGTATATATAGATAATTTTTCATTAAAATCTCCCTGTAAATAAAAGCAAAATTTGTATAAACAAGTGTTATTTTTTCATTAAAAAAATGACAAACTCTTTTTGTATGTTAAAAGTGTAACAAATCGCTCGCCATTCTACAAATCTCCCAATATACCCATTTTTCGAAAAACTCCCCTCATCGGCTAACCCCTACCTATCCTCTGTCTTAGGATAAAAATAATGCTTTCATAACTGGTGATTTGCCTAACGAGCATAGTATAATTAACGTTAATTTTGTAAGAGAAAGGTGTTTTTCAAGCTATGCTGAATGAATTTAAGAAATTCGCATTAAAAGGGAATGTGTTAGATCTTGCAGTCGGGGTCATAATCGGGGCTGCTTTCGGAAAAATTGTTTCCTCCCTCGTGGAAGATATTATTATGCCGCTAGTAGGGCTGCTTGTGGGTGGGGTTGATTTGACAAAGCAGCTTGTTATTACAGTTGGAACGGCTGAAGTAAGGGTTGGGGCTTTTACTCAGACTATTTTAGATTTCCTTATTATTGCGTTTTCGATTTTTATTTTCGTCAGAATCATCAACAAACGATTTAAAAAGCAGGAGGAATCGAAGCCGGCAGTCGATAAGAAGGAAGTTCTTCTAACGGAAATTAGGGATTTATTAAAAGAAAAATAATTTTTTTTGAAACCCTTATAAAGGACAAACGTATAATTATTAAGAAAAAATTTATGGGGTGAAGCATCATGTATATGCAACAAACAGCAAACCATAGTCATCTTCCTGCTGTCTTAAGAACATTTGCGATTTCATTAGGAATTGCCTTTATTGGCACAATGGCGGGAGTTTTTGTACCACCGGCTATGTTTTTGCCGCTCATTATTCTTGAAATAGGAATGCTCCTTTTTGCATTTATAATACGCCGAAAAAAGGCTATGTCTTATTCGTTCCTATTCGCCTTTACATTTATTTCGGGAATGACAACCTACCCGATTATTTCTCACTATCTTGCAACAATCGGCCCGAACCCGGTTTTGCTTGCATTAGCGACAACAACTACCGTTTTTACAGGCTTAGCGATTTATGCTTCAACAACAAAGCGTGATCTGACCTTCCTGGGCGGTATGCTGATGGCTGCTTTGTTTGCATTGATCGCCATTTCGATCTTTAATATTTTTTGGCCGCTTAGCTCAACAGGAATGCTTGCTTTCTCATTCATTGGTGTGCTTGTATTTAGCGGATATGTTCTTTTTGACTTTAATCGTATGAAAAGATACGGTGTAACGGCTGAGGAAGTTCCATTAATGGCTCTTAACTTATATCTTGATTTTATTAACTTATTCATTAATATACTGCGTATTTTCGGTATTCTTGGAAGCAGAGACTAAATTCTTATACTGGCTGTGTTTGTACTAAATTAATCAATATAAACACATAGAAAAATAGAGTGGAAGTTATGATCCACTCTATTTTATCGTTTTTTAAAAATTTTAACATTTGAAAGATTGTTTGAATCCGTGAAAATAATATCCTTTTTCTTAGTGATTTCTTCCAGCCTTTTTACCGCTTGCTCAAATTCTAAATTGCTCATTTGTTTGGTTGCTAGTAATGAACAAAGTATTGCAAACCCTATAGCAGTCGTATCAACATGAACATCTACCTGCAAATCCACATCTGAGTTTCCACTTTGCCCAATCGAATTTTTACTCTCGTTGTTTATTTTAATTGTATTTTGTTCTTTTGATCGTGCTTCAGCACTATTCCTATTTTCTTCAATGTTATTTATCTCTATGTCATTTTCTTCGTTTGAATTCATGAAACGGGAAATATATTTATTTGCTGGCCTTCTTGAACTCATACCATCACCTATCCTAATAAAGGCGGGACTTAATAATCCCACCTTTTATATTAGAAATCAAAATCAGCATCTATATCAGTATTTTGATTTTGGTCGTTATCCTGCTCCTGATCTGATCTTACACGTGCATTACTTTTGCTGTTTAATCTAATGTCGACTCTAGAGTTACCAGAATTATGGATTGTACTTCGAGCCACATTTGTGTTTTTATCCGTATTTTTAACATTAGCATCTGCTTCAGACTCTGATCTATTACGTAATTCGGTTTCGAAATCAGAATCCACATCTAGATCTACATCTGTGTTTGTATTGTTTCTGCGGTTTCCTCCCGCGCTCACAAAGTTATCATTGTCAAAATGGGATTTCCGTCTCCTTCTCCTCATATTAACTCCCACCTTTCTGATCTTATTAAATTTTTATGGTAGGCGTGTAAAAATACCCCTTTCATACACGCCTAACTATCTGAGTACAGACAAAAAGATTTTTAGCAGTAAAATAATAATTTTCACTGCTAAAAAAGCAATTTATACTGTTAATAAACTATTGAGTGGAGTTAGAATTATTTATACATTAATCATCTATATCTACATTAATATCTTGGTCTTGATCATTTTCCTGTTCTTGTTCTGACCGAACACGAGCGTTGCTTCTGCTATTCAGTGTAATGTCAACTCTCGAATTTCCTGAATTTGTGATTAAGCTTCGAGCAATATTCGTATTTTTATCAGTGTTACGAACATCTGCTTCAGCTTCAGAATTTGACCTATTTCTTAACCTATTATCAATATCTGTGTCAAAGTCTACATCCACATCAACATTTGTGTTTCGACGATTCCCTCTGTTTGAACTCCTAAAAAAATCTTGGTTTCCATTATCATCAAAAGATCTAGTCATTCTACCTTCATCTCCCTTCGGTGTACTTAATAAACAATATATTCGTGTACAACTATCATGAATAGACTAATCACCAAGGTTTTTTACCCATTTATTCATAAAAATATCTCCCACAGGAAAAACCTATGAGAGATAATTATTAAAAATTTTTTTAAGTTTAATAATGATAAATTTTTGAGTAAATCCATGATTTTATTTAATTTCCAAAAACTTGTGATTAGTAATTCATGTACTCCTCTTTTAAAATACTATAATAAGTTAAATCAATGGCCTTTCCGTCTTTAACAACATGATTCCGGAAAACTCCCTCGTGCTTCATTCCGCATTTTTCCATAATTATCCACGAACCAGGATTGCTTTTAAATGCAGCTGCATAAATACGATTCAGGTTTAATATTTCAAAACCGTATTTAATGACCAGTCTCGCTGCTTCCGTTCCATACCCTTTCCCCCAAAATGGCTTGCCAACCCAATAGCCAAGCTCTCCGCGGCGATGCTCCATTACTGGACCAATACTAATGAGGCCTATAAAACTATGATCCTTCTTGCTGATAATGGCAAAAGTGACAGCTTCCCCCTCTTGTTCTGTCTTCAGAACCTTGGCAATAAAATCCCTTGCAGAGCCCTTCGGATACGGATGCGGAATATATAAAGTCGTTTTCGCTATCTCGTAATCACTTGCATACTCTTCAATCTTTTCCGCATCATCCAGGGTTAAAGAGCGTAAAATGATTCGTTTTCCGTCTAAAAGCTCCATACTCGTACACACCTTTATTCAAGAGTTTCTTAACGACTATTATTCTACTGTGACAGCCAGCTCCTTAATTAATAAGGATGGCGAACCGATATAGCCTGGAGCGACAAAGGAGAATGAAAAGTCAAGATCAGATCCAATTTGTTCAATGCTGTTTAATAGCTCATAGAAATTCCCCGCGATTGTCATCTGTTTGACAGCGAACTGAATCTCGCCATCCTTAATATAATACCCTTTGGCAGCTAAAGAAAAATCACCTGAAACTGAGTCTGCCCCAGAATGCAGCCCTTCCAAATCCGTTATGATGATGCCTTCCTTTAAGGATGAAGTTAGCTCATCTAAACTTTTATGGCCAGGGGTAATATAGAAATTCGTTGGGGAAACAGCTAAAGATCCTTTATAGGAAGATTTATAGGCATTCCCCGTTGACTCGACATTTGCTTTCTCTGCTGTTTTCCGATTGTGAAGAAGTGTAACAAGTCTTCCATCTTTGACTATATCCTTTTTAGCTGTTGCCATTCCTTCACTGTCGAAGGTTTTGCTGAATAACCCGTTTTCAAGAAATGGATCATCTACAATTTGTAATGCAGGAACCGCAATGGCTTCTCCAACCTTTTCTTTTAAAAGAGACTGGCCCTTTTGTGCATTTTCAGCAGAAAAAATCGGCGAAAAGGTTTGCAGGAGACTTCCTGCTGCGGTGTTTCGTAATATTACGGGATAGCGTTTACTAACTGCCGTTTGCGCATTTAACTGTGAAAGAGCCTCTTCAACAGCATACTTGGCAATTTCTTCAGGAACTAAAGAGGAGAAATCCCTTGTCACGTTTATATATAAACCTGTTTTAATTTCATCCCCCTGCTTCACAACAACAGAAATAAACAGACCAATATGGTTAAGCCTTTCCTTCAGTTCTAGACCCTTGCTATTTATGATGGTTCTCTCTGAATCTGCACTTTCCAGCATAAAATAATTCGTCCCTGTCACTCTTTCATCATAGGCATAAATATGCTTTTCGATTTTCTTTAGTAGTTCTACTTTTTCTGGAATAGTTACTTTCTCCAGTTCATTTGAATAAAAACTTCCTTCATAGTAAGAGTCGCTTCCAGCAAATATCTCTTCCTTTGTTTCTTCCTCAGAAATTAGGGCATTTTCCTTGGCGCTTTCTACTAAAAATAATAAGGATTCCTCATCAAGCTTTTCGGTGAACGCGCTGCCTGTTTTCCCATCAATTATTCCCCGAAAGGAGACGCCAGCTATCTCAGAGCTTTCATAGGAATCCAGCTCGCCTTTGAACAAACTGCAACTGAATTTCTCCTCTTTTTCATAATAAAGCTCCATATCAGAAAAACCATGCTGCTCACCGAGTGAATAAAGCTTTTGCTTAAAATCCTGGATCATCATCCTTACTCAGCCTCCTTACTGCCGCCAACCGTCATTTCACTTACCCGAACCATTGGCTGGCCAACATTCACTGGGATGCTTCCGCTTAAAGAGCCGCACATTCCTGCACCATGAGCTAAATTATTGCCGACCATGTCGACCAGCTTTAATGTCTCGGCACCGTTTCCAATTAATGTAGCCCCTTTAAGCGGTTTGCCTAGCTTACCATCTTTCACCGTATATGCTTCCATTACCGCAAAATTATAGTCCCCGGTTGCTGGATTAACGGAACCGCCCCCCATATATTTAGCATAAATTCCATGCTCCGTATTGGCGATAATCTCTTCTGGAGTGGATTTGCCTTCCGCAATATAAGTATTCGTCATTCTGGAAGTCGGAGCAAAGCGGTAGGATTGTCTTCTGCCAGAACCCGTTGATGGCATGCCCATTCTTCGGCTGTTAAATTTATCAATCAAATAACCTTTTAATATCCCATTTTCAATGAGGACATTTTTTCGCACTTTTTCACCTTCATCATCGATTGTAATCGATCCCCACTCGTTCTCTAGTGTGCCGTCATCAATATATGTAACGACATCTGAAGCAACTTTTTCGCCTATCCGATTCGCAAAAACAGAGTTATTCTTCGCAACAGATGTAGCCTCAAGTCCATGTCCGCAAGCTTCATGAAAAATAACCCCGCCAAATTCATTATCAATAATAACCGGGAACTTCCCACTTGGACATGGTTCGGCACCTAGCATTGTCACAGCGATCCGAGAGGCTTCCCTCGCATAATGCTCAAGATTTAGATTTTCAAAAAACTCAAATCCCTTGTGAGCACCCGGACCGTAGAAGCCAGGCTGAATTTGGCTGCCGTCAGAGGCAATGGATTGGATCGCCAATCTGCTCCTCACTCTCTTATCCTCAACCAATTTCCCTTCACTATTTGCAATCAGTACATTTTGCTCTTCGTCTATATAACGAATTAATACCTGCTGAATACTAGAGTGATAGTTTTTTGCTATTTCATAAGCCTTTTTCATCACATCCGCTTTGCGGAATTTTTCGGTATCTTTCGGATTTATTTCAATTGGATGTCCGCACTTAATAATCTCTTTAACAAGAGTCTGTGGCTGGATAATCTCATTTCCAGTAATAGCATGGGCTGCATTTCTAGCTGCTTTTAACAATCCTTCCTTTGATGCATCGGTTGTATACGTATAGACACTTTGTAAACCTTTAAAAACCCGGATTCCAATCCCAAAATCCCTGCCTGACAAACTATTTTCAATTTTGCCGCTCTGAAGGGTCAGGTTATTCGTATATCGGTCCTCGACAAACACTTCAGAGAAATCACCGCCGGTTGCAAGCGCAGCGGCAAGGACATCCTCAATGACAGATGTTGAAAGCATGAAACTCCCCCTTTTGATCAGACTATTCAAAACCATCAAACAATAATATTATACTAGTTTTTTCCTATTTTTACTACTATTGTGGGTTTCGATATCTTCGTGATCTGCTTTGATTTGTTTGACAATATCCTCCCAGACCGTTTCATCATCTGCCAAGAAATGTCCCGCTTCAGGCACAAAGTGAGAAACAGCTTCAGGTATCGCTTGCGACACTTTCCTTATCTCATCAAAAGGAGCCATCCGGTCACCCTCCCCGTGCCAAATATGAACCGGGATTTGTATATCACTTAATTGAAATCCCCATGGCCTTGACAGCAATTTGACTTCATCAACTGCCCCGTCTGTTCTTACTTGAAGAGCCCCCATTAAGTGTGCCATCATATCCTTAATCTGATCATCCGTTTGAATGAATTGGCGGTCCCATTCGCCTAAATGTTTATTTCCTTTTTTCATTGAAATCATAAATTTTTCCGGTTTCTGCCCCATCATCTTCTTTTGCATTTTATAAGAATAGTTGACTAACCAAGGTACATGTTTACTTAAGATAAACGCAATTCGATTCTCCTTCACCATACTTTTTGGCGGTTTTCCATTGTCAAAAGGGGCTACGCTTGAAATCATGGAAACATGATTTAATCGTTCAGGTATTTGGTATGCACAAGCGGCCGCAAAAGCTCCTCCACCTGACACACCTAAAACTGAAAAACGATCAAGACCAAGTTCATCCGCTAATTCCCCGACATCAAATGCCCAGTCAAGCAGGCTCCGATTTTTCTTCGGATCGGATGTTCCAAAGCCAGGTCTGTCTGTTGCGATGAGTCTCAGCCCGGCTTTTGTTATCTCACTATCATCTCTAAACCATATTTTGGACCCGGGAGTTCCATGAAAAGCCATCACTGGAATTCCTTCCGCTTTACCGTATTCGATATAACCTAATTTGCGCCCATCTATTAACCGAAATACTCTCTCTTCCATTTTCCTATCCCCTTTATCGTTGTTACCTTCATTGTAAAAGATCACGTAACGAGAGGTTCAAGTGGGATTTTTAAATTTTTTTCAAAAAAATAGAAGCTGTCTAAGCAGCTCCAATTTATAAAACCCCTGAAAACAGTCTTGCAAATGACTCCTTCGATCTTTCAACAAAACCTCTTTTGAAATATTGAACAGGACTGATTTTTTCGCTATATTCCATATCTTCTTCGTAATGGGCTACGAGTTCCCGGATGGAGCTTGTGCCATACAGGAATACATTGACTTCAAAATTCAAGTGAAAACTGCGCATGTCCATATTTGCCGTTCCCAGCGAAGCAAGATTGCCATCAATAATAATAATTTTCTGGTGCAAAAATCCTTTCTTATAAGAATATATTTCTGCCCCAAAACGAAGCAGCTCAGGGAAATAGGATCTGCTTGCATATTGGGTTAGAAAACCATCATTAATTTCCGGAACCATGATTCGAACCTCTATTCCTTTTCCAGCAGCAACTCTTAATGCAGTCCGAATGGCTTCATCAGGTACAAAATAGGGGCTCGCTATCCAGATCGACTTAGTAGCTGAGGAAATCATGGAAAAATAAAAATCACTCATTAGCCCCTGCTGAGTGTCTGGACCACTCGCTACAATTTGTACCGCACCATCCAGGACATCCTCTTCTATTTTTGATTTATATGACGTATATTTCCCAAGAAGCTTTTCCCCACTGACATATTCCCAATCAAGTAAAAAGACTGTATGAAGGGAATACACAGCCTCCCCTATAAGCAGCATATGAGTATCACGCCAAAATCCGATCGTTTTATCCTCACCAAGATACTCTACACCAACATTCAAACCGCCTACAAAGCCAACCTTTCCATCGATCACAATGATCTTACGATGATTGCGAAAATTAATCTTTTGATTAAAAAATCCGTACTTTAATGGGGAAAATGACTTTACTTTTATCCCGGCCTTCTGCATAGCCTGTATATCTTCAGCATCCATTTTTCTGCTCCCGACTGCATCGACCATAAACAAAACCTCTACGTTTTTTCGCGCCTTTTCAATAAGGATTTGAATAATTTCCTTACCAAGACGGTCGGATCGGTATATATAGTATTCCATATGAATAAAAACTTCCGCTTCACTCAATTTTTCCTTAATTTCGGAAAATGTTTCTTCTCCATCTTTTAATATCATTGCTCGTGAAGCTGTACTTATCGGAGTAGGAGAAGCATTGCTTGCATACTTTAAAAAAGAATGCTGAGTGTCTTGTAAAAATGAAAAATCAGGGGAAGATTCCTGCTGCAAAAGCTTCTTCCACTCATCCCGATCCCTTTTTCGCTTACTTTTAAAAAGATATCCTTTTAAATAAAGCTGTCCGGAAAATAAATAAAATAGATATCCTAAAACAGGGAAAAAAATTAAAACGTATACCCATAAAAGGGTATGCTGAGGAGATCGATTCTCTAGCATTAAGGAAAATATACTAATCGCGAGCGCTGAAAAATATAACATTGAAATCACGGCTTTGACTTCCAAGCCGTAATGGCCGAAAAGGATCATATATAGGGAAAGTATTAAAACAAAAGCAATTAAAAACTCCAACCGGCGCTTTCTCATCTCATCGTTCTCCATGACTCATAAGTAGTAAAAACTGTATGCCTATTATTTCCTATTTACCCAAAATTAAATATGAAAAAACTTGGGATTATTGTACACTAATTAGAATTAGAGTCCACGAGGTGAAGTTATGAATATTAGACTTTTAAATCCAGATGATGCTGTTGCTTATCGTGATTTAAGATTAATTGCATTAAAAGATCATCCGTCCGCCTTTGCTTCCAGCTATGAAGAAGAGAAAGACCGTCCTGCTGAAGTATATGGAGAAAGATTTCAATCAGGGGATTCCTTAACTTTCGGTGCATTTGAGGATGATGCTTTAATCGGTTCGGTGACGTTGTTTAATGAATCCAAGTTGAAACTTAAACACCGGGCAAATATTTTCGCAATGTATGTTTCTACTGAAAAGCGTAAAATGGGCATTGGAAAACAATTAATATCTGCGGCAATAGAAAAGGCGAAAGAATTAAACGAGATCGAACAAATTTATTTAACGGTTGAGGCGACAAATGAACCTGCAAAAAAACTATACCATTCTTTTGGTTTCGAAACATTTGGAAGGGATAAAAAAGCGTTAAAAATCGGAAATGTGTATTTCGATGAGGAGCATATGGTGTTGTATTTATGATAGTTATTAATAAAAAAATTTGGTGATGTTCTTTAAGTGCATATCCAATGAATGATTTGCATCAAATGGAGATTCAGGTTTCCGTTATTCGTGAATTCTC